>JAEUIL010000433.1 GCA_016794255.1 Planctomycetaceae bacterium
TAAGCGGCCGGCCGATTTCTCAGGATGCCGGTCTCGGCCAGAATCGAGATGCCACCGCAGATGCCTGTTACTAACTTGCGTTCGGCCAACATGCGTTCGGCAAACGACTTGGCAACTTGCTTGTGATGCTCGTCGCTGAGCAGCAGCGTCGAGACCAATGGATAGGCTCCGATGAACACGACGGCGTCAAACTGCTCTGGATCGGCCTGTTCAAGAGCGAGCGTCGCCGTCACGCTTTCGACCGGTCCGCGCGTGTCTACACCGGGCATACATCGCCCGACGCGTGTCGAAGCGATTGTGATGCGATTGATGCCACGAGATCGGGCCGCGGCGTGCACTTTGGCGAAGTCTTGATACCAGAAGTCGTCAAACGGCACGACGATCAATAGTCGCAAATCCTCGATCGCCACGGGCTTTACGATCGCCGCCGGGGCCGATGGTGCGACGGGAACAATAAACGCCGCAGAGGCCTGAGAAGGTTGTTTATTGTCAGCAACTTCGACGTTCCGGGAACTGGACGACCATTGAATTGCGACAGCTACGGCTGTTACGATCAACAGCGCTATCGCTCCCAATAGAACGGTGCCAGCTTTGCGCCGCTTGACCGGGCTGCGCGACGTCCGTGGCTCGATCCGCGGCGTGATTGCCACCGCTGAACTGATTGAGCGTGACCACGCCTGCAGGGCATCGGCAACTTCGCGCGGCTGTTGAAATCGATCGCCGGGTGATTTGGCCAACATTCTAGCGACGATCTGTTCGATCTCGACCGGCACCTCGGGACGTAGCGAAGCCAATAGCGGCGGCGATTGGTGACGATGCGACTCGATCCGCTGCGAGACCGCGCCATCGATGAACGGCGGTCGACCCGTGAGCAAGTAAAAGAAGGTACACCCCAGTCCGTAAATGTCTGCCCGAATGTCGCATTGGCCTGAATGGTCGATCTGCTCGGGAGCGATGTAGTCGGGAGTGCCGATCGCGGTGCCAACGATGGTCAAACCGTCCGACGCGAAAGCGTCTGTTTCATGAGTCGCAGGTACATCGGTCTCACTCGCGTTCGTCTCGCCAAAACGTGAGAGGCCGAAGTCGAGAATCTTGATCCGCATGTCGCGCGTGAGCATCAGGTTGTGTGGCTTGATGTCGCGATGGACCATCCCTTGTTCCATGGCGTGTTGCAATCCGGCCGCTGCTTGCCGAATGAAACTACACGCATGCTTGATGGGCAACGGGCCGGACCGCTCGACCTGGCGAAACAGATCGACGCCATCGACAAACTCCATGACCAAGAAGTGCAAGTCGCCCGCTTGTTCGGCATCGAACGATGTGACAATGTTCGGATGCGACAGCCGGCCCGCAGCATGCACCTCGCGCCGAAAACGTTCGACCACTTGTGGTCGGCGCATGAAGTCGCGACGGATCACCTTTAGCGCGACCTGTCGTTGCATGATGCGATGCTCGGCCTGGTAAACGACGCCCATGCCCCCGGCACCCAGCTGCTTGATGATGCGATAGCGCGGATGATCGATCAGTTCGGCCGGCACCTGTAGTTCCGAGGGTAGCTTGGCATCTGCGGAGCCGGTTGTTGCGATAGGACGGGTATCGTGCGACGGTTGTCCCGACTGGAGAGCCTCGATGAACGTGTCGTTCGGTATAGCCGCCAGCACCGCGCAGCATTCGTCACACGTGGCAACATGCTGTTCAACGGCGACGTAAGCAGCACCCGTGAGGTGTCCCAGACCAAAAGCTCGCAGGGTCTCGGACGTCGGATGCGTGATCGTGGCAGGCGGTTTCGTCATATCAACTCCTCGATATCATTCTAAATGCGATTCGTCGAAGAGTTCTTTCAGTGATCGTGCAATTTCGGGGAGAAATCAGCGGATCAAGCGCCAGCCAACGGCGATTGACGGCTATGTCCACGCATTGCAAGTGCTTTTGGCGAGTGCATTTGCAAGCGACCGGTTCGATTTACTAGGTTTTGAGAAAACTGGCGACTAATCGATCAACCCGGCCCCAATTTCACGCAGCTTTGCCAATACCCGCGACTTGGCGATGTAGATCGCATTGACCGTCACGCCCAATTCCGCAGCTACCGCCTGAGCGGGAATCCCCTCAATCGATAGACGCTTGAACGCTGTCCAAGTCGCGGGCTCAAACATCCCCTCGACGATACGTAACAGATATTCGGTCACGTGGCGGTCATGTTCGACGTTCCAGAGCTTGCTCAGCCCACTCTCTGGATCGGCAAGTTCCTGCAACGCTTGCTGCCATTCGCTGCCGCCCGTGGCTGAGCGTCGTGTTCGCGGCGAACGCCAATAGTCATTCAAGCAGTGGGTAGTAATCGACTTGAGCCATGATCGGAATGCGCCAGTGCGTGGTTGGCGATCGAACTCTGGTAAGCGCCGCAAGACGACAGCGAACACGTCCTGCACGACATCGTCCACGTCCGTGGGATCAACGTTATTCCTAGCAAGCCAGGAGCGAATGAGCGGCCCGTAAACTTGCACCATCCGCGACCACACGGCATCGTCGGGCGCAGTTCGCAACGTGTCGAGCAAGCTGAGCGAAGTTTCGTTCATCGTTCATGCATTCTAACTTACCCGCACGAGACTCGACAAACCACGAGTTGATTTTGGGGAGTTAGCAACGTTTCACTCGTCAACAGTAGATGCGAATCTCGGTATTCGCGGCACGGGTCGCAGACGACGTTACGTGAAAAGCTGATCAAGATCGGCGCGAAGGTGACCCGCCGCTCGAAGTACGTGACGTTTCAATTGGCCGAAGTAGCCGTGGCGCGGAACTTGTTCGCGACCAAGGTATACGCCTTCAGCGCGTTCGGCCTTTTTTTGACACCGCCACGCTCAACGGCAACAGCGGTAACGATAAACTGAATTCGCTCGTAGTGCATTCAGTGCTCGTCACTCCCAGCACGTTGCAGCAAGCAACTGGCTTCCGCACGATGATCGTCAACAACGGTGCAGGCACCGACGTTCTCCCCCCTGCAAGACTCGCCCGGCAACGACGCGCTCAACGCCTTGCCCGGCACGGCCACGCTGATTTACGGCAACGGCCGTACTGTTCGGGCGATCGGTTTCGACACGGTCACTGTCAACGGCACGTTCGGCGGCACGAATCGACGCAATTTGAACTCTCCCGCTTATCAAATCAAGTTCAAAGGTAGGAGGGGCTAGGTTCGGCTCAGATCAGTTTGCTTTTGACGCTCTTGCGAGACCGAATCGCTGGTAGACGTGGTCCAGGAGCCGTTCGGACTGCACCAACGACGCCGGAGCCGCGTTTGAGCTCGAGATGGATGCTTATGCCGCAGGCTCCGTACACGCTTCGGTCACCTTGTACCGAAGCAGTTGGCTGTTGGAAGGGCTGATTGGCAATGAGCGGGACTGCCGGTCCAGGGTATTGAACCAGCAGCCCCGCCCGAAAACTAACGACGAGCTAGGCCACAACGCGCTGGCGTCGCCGCCGGAACGGCCGCGGCGGCTCAGCGTGGGGTGGCTCGTCCCAATCAATTGCCAGCGGCTCGCGCTCGGGCATCACGATCAGACTGAAACCGCGG
>JAEUIL010000463.1 GCA_016794255.1 Planctomycetaceae bacterium
CCCCGCGCAGTCCAACGATCCGCGTCGCGCCGTTGCCAACCGTGGCTCAGCCCGCGCCGACGGCCAAAGCCGCCGAGCCCGCGCCGCAAAAGCCCGACATCAAGCTGCCGATGGACGCGATTCGCGCCAGTCGTGCCGCCGCGTCGGGCGCTTCGCCGCTGCAAGCGCAGGTCAAAAAGCATCAAGATCTCAAGAAGGGGGAAAGTCCGAGCTCAGCCGCTCCACCAGCCGCGGGCGCGGGTGACCGCGGTCGACGTCCCGGCGGTGCTGCCGGAGGCCCGGGCGGTAAGGGTGGCCACGTGCTACGCCCCTTGCTCGATCAGCTCGAAGCCGACGATCAAAAGAAGAAGCGCGAGAAAATTCGCGCCGAGGAAGAACGCACGGGCAAGAAGGGCGTCGGCGGCAAAACGCCGGCTGCGGCCGAGACAGCGCTCGGTGGTCGCGAAGCGCGGCAGCTCAGTCGTCGCCGCAGCACCACCTCGCAAGCCGAGCCACCCAAGCGTCCGTCATTGGGCGATGACGATCGTCCGGTGCGGTATCGCAAGCTCAAGCCCAAGAAGACCGGTCAAAACACCGCCGCTCCTCGAAAGAGCCATGTCGTGGTCCAAATGCCTTGTACGGTGCGTAGTTTCTCCGAATCGATTGGCGTCCGGGCACCGCAAGTGCTGGCCAAGTTGATGAGCCTCGGCAAGATGGTGAACATCAACGCCGAGCTTGATCTCGACACGCTGCAATATCTCGCGGCCGACTTCGGCGTCGAGGTCGAAGTGCGCGAAGCGATCGACATCGAGCAACAAATGCTCGACAAGATCGAGAATCAGCAAGACTCGGACGAACAACTCGAGCCGCGTGCTCCGGTCGTCACGTTCTTGGGTCACGTCGACCATGGCAAGACGTCGCTCATCGACCGCATCATCGGCATCAACGTGGCCGCGGGCGAAAGTGGCGGTATCACGCAACACATTCGCGCCTATCGCGTTGAAAAGGACGGTCGCCCGATCGCCTTTGTCGATACGCCGGGTCACGAAGCGTTTACTGAAATGCGGGCCCGTGGTGCCAACGTGACCGATATCGCCGTACTCGTCGTGGCCGGTGACGACGGTGTCATGCCGCAGACCGAGGAAGCCATCAGCCACGCCAAGGCGGCTGGTGTGCCGATCGTCGTGGCGCTCAACAAGGCCGACTTGCCCGGCATCGACAAGACGCGGATTTTGCAGCAATTGGCGACCGCCGGCCTGCTCGCGACCGAGTGGGGTGGCGACGTCGAAGTCGTGCCCACCAGCGCCCTGAAGGGGACCGGCATCAACGAGCTGCTCGACATGATCCTCACGATCGCCGAGTTGCACGAGTACAAGGCCAACCCCAATCGTCATGCCTACGGCACGTGCCTCGAAGCGCGGCTGCACGAGGGACGCGGTGTGGTTTCGACCGTGATGGTGCAGAACGGCACGCTCAAGGTGGGCGACGTCATCGTCTGCGGATCGTCCACCGGTCGTGTGAAGGCGATTTACGACACGCTCGATCCGCGCAAGACGTACGAGTCGGCTGGTCCTGCGACGCCGGTGAACATCACCGGTCTCGACACGCCGCCCGGCGCCGGTGACCATTTCTACATCCTCGACGATATCGCGCAAGCGCGCTCGATTGCCGCCAAGCGCGAGAACCGCGAGCGCTTCCAAAACCTCGGCGGTGGCACGGGCATCCACGTCACGCTGGAGAATTTGCACGAACGGCTCACGGCCGAGAAGGCTCAGACGCTCAACGTCATCTTGCGGGCCGATGTTCGTGGCTCGATCGAAGCGATTCTCAAAGAGTTCGGCAAGCTGCAACATGACGAAGTGCAGGTCAAAGTGCTGCAGTCGCTCGTGGGTGGCATCTCGGAAGCCGACGTGCAGTTGGCCGACGCTTCGGACGCGATCATCATCGGCTTCAACGTCGTGCCCGACGACAAGGCGCGCGTCTTGGCTCAAGACCGCGGCGTGCAGATTCGTCGCTACGACATCATCTATCAGGTGACCGACGATCTGCGGAAAGCGCTCGAAGGGATGCTCACGCCCGAGAAGCGCGACGTCGATCTGGGTCGCGCTTTGGTCCAGCGGACGTTTGTCATCAGCCGCGTGGGAACGGTCGCTGGTTGCCGCGTGCTCTCGGGCACGATCGAACGCAACTCCCGCGTCCGTATCATCCGCGACAACCGCGTGGTCGGCGACTATGGCCTCGACTCGCTCAAACGTGAAAAGGACGATGCCCGCGAGGTCCGCGAAGGGCTCGAATGCGGTATCAAGCTGGCTGGTTTCAACGATCTCAAGGAAGGGGACGTGCTCGAGGCGTACAAGGTCGAGGAAGTGGCCCGAACGCTGTAGAGGGCCAAAATGCAAAGTGCAAAATGACAAGTACAAAGTGCGAAATGAAGGGTAGTTTCTCGAGATCGAGAAATTGCCTCTAGATCGCGATTTGGCCCCGAATTACGCTAGCTTCAGAGTCGTTCCTCCTGCCTCATTTTTCACTTTGCATTTTGCACATCTCATTTTGCATTGTGCCTGGTTCCCGCTCCCTTAACTCCACGTCACGCTGTTAACCATGCCTTCACGTCGCATGCTCAAAGTCGCTGAAGCGATTCGCGAGGTCGTCAGCATGGCGATCTTGGCCGAGCTCAAAGATCCGCGCGTGATGGGTGTCACCGTGACTCGCGCCGAGGTGACGCCCGACTTGCGGCAGGCGAAGGTGTATGTCTCGATCATGGGGGACGACACGAAGCAGAAGCTCTGCCTGCATGGCCTGCGTAGCTCGGCCGGTTTTTTGCAGTCGAAGATCGCGTCCGAAATCGATTTGCGTTACACGCCGCGGCTCGAGTTCGTGGTCGACGAGGGTGTGAAGAAATCGATCGAGCTGGCTGCGATTCTCAAACGCGTGTTGCCTCCCAACTCCGCGAGTGACTCGGATTCAGCCCAGGTCGATGAGTCGGCTCACGAAACCCCAGACGAGTCGCACGAGTCGGACGGAATCGACTCGCTCGCCCATCCCTCCGCAGCGGACGAAGCGCCTTGACGGATCGCTTCACACTGCGTGGTCACTTCCCCTTCGCCATTTGAGTTCGTCGAGATTCGCCATCCATGTCAACCAGTAATCGGGCAGCGCTGTTCACCAAGGCCCACAAGGTTCTCAAGAAGTATTACAAGCCGGTCGAGCCCATCGAGCGTCCGGTGCTCGAGCATTTGCTCTACGCCTGTCTGCTCGAGAACACGCACTACGAGCAGGCCGACAAGGCGTTCGATCTGCTGAAGGGGAGCTTGTTCGATTGGAACGAAGTGCGCGTCAGCACGGTCAAAGAATTGGCCGAGATGGTGCCGTTCCTGCCCGACGCGATGGCGGCGGTCGGCAACCTGCGCAAGGTGCTGTTTGCCGTGTTCGAGTCGCAGTACTCCTACGATCTCGAACCGCTCAAGAAGCTGAACCTCGGCGTGGCTCAGGCCAAGATTCAGAAGTACGCCGGCTCGACGCCATTCGTGGTCGGCTATGCCACGCAGGTCACCCTCGGCGGGCATTGCATTCCGATCGACCGCGGCTCGATGGGTGTCCTCAACATCATTGTCGATGTCACCGACAAGGAGCGGAAAGAGGTGACGGTATCGGGCCTCGAACGTGCCATTCCCAAGAACAAGGGGATCGAGTTCGGCTCGCTGCTACACGCGCTCGGTGCCGACATGATGGCCAACCCGTACTCGACGAACCTGCACAAGATTTTGCTCGAGATCAACCCCGACGCGAAGGATCGGCTCCCCAAGCGGCACGCGAAGAAAGAGACGCCCGAAGAGCCCGCCAAGCCCGCGCCCGCAGCGTCGGCGAAGACCGTCGTTCCCGCCAAACCCGCCGCTCCTGGCAAGAGCGCTCCGCCGCCAGCCGACAAGGGGAAGAAGCCTGCCGAGCCCGCCAAGGGCGCGGCCCCGGCCAAGCCTGCTGCCCCAAGCAAAGGCGCCGTGCCGGCGAAGCCCGCCGCCGCGAGTGCCAAGCCCGGCACGCCCGCCAAGCCATCGGCGAAGAAAGAGCCCGCCAAAGATGCCGGCAAGAAGCCGAGCGCTCAGTTGCAAAAGAAGAAGCCCAAGTAATGGCACCTCGTGCCGGTGAATGACCGTGGGCGCTCGCACGTCGAGAGCCGACGAGCGAATTTCCACCGCAAGGAAACTGCTATGATCCGTTCGCTCTGGCCGTTGTGGATCGTTCTGCTCGCACCTCTTGCGGCTTGGTCCGCGCCGCCAGCCGCGACCGAATTGGAAGACAAGCCGGAACGCATTCAGCTCAAAGAGCCGCAATCGCCCGCGGTCAAGAATCGCATCGAGGCGCTGAGCCTGTTCGCGGCCGGTCGCACCGAAGAAGAAAAGGGCAACCTCAACTCGGCCCTGCGGCTGTATCAGCGTGGCTTGCGTTACGATCCGCAGGCAGTTCCCATTCTCCGCCGGGTCATCGACGTCGCCGGACAATTGGACCGCAACGCCGAGGCGCTCGAATATGCCAAGCGATTGTTTCAGCTCGAAACGACCGATCTGCGATTCGTGATCGAGTTGGCCGAGCGGCTCACCGAGCGCAATGACTTCGACGACGCGCTCAAGCTCTACGAGCAAGCCCGGCAGCAGCCGCAGGTGAATCGCAAGTCGCCGGTGTATGTCACGCTGACGCTGCAAGTCGGTCGGCTCAAGTTCTTGACCGACGACGTGAAAGCCGCGGCCGATTGTTTTGCCGAAGTGCTCGAAGCTCTCGAACATGCCGACGATTACGGTCTAAATGCTGAAACGACGCGGATGCTCACCGGGCGCGACGAACGCAACTTCGAACTGTTCGGTGAAGCGCTGCTCGTCGCCGATCGCATTGACCTCGCCGAGAAAGCCTTCGATCGGGCTCAGCTCAAGGCCGCCAGTCGCGAGCTTTACAAGCCCGTGCATGCGTATCATCGGGCACAGATTCTGTTTGCCCGCAAGCAATACGGGGCGGCGCTCACTCAGTTGCAGATTTACTTCGACGAGAAGGAATCGCGTCAGGACGAGGCCCCGTATCAACTGCTGGCCAAGGTGCTGGCCGCGCAAAACAAGTCGGGCGAACTGCTCGATCAACTGGCGAAGCTCGCGTCGGCCGACCCCAGCAATGTGCCGTTGAACACGCATCTGGGCCGATTGTATGCCGACAAGCAAGATTGGACCGCGGCCGAGAAACGCTATCGCGAGTTGCTCGACACCTCGTCGGCAGCTCAGGGTTATCGCGGGCTTGCGGCCATTTATCGAGCCAGCAATCGGCCCGAGGAATTGCTCAAGACGCTGGGCGAGGCGGTCGAGAAAGCGGGCGGCGTCGAATCGATTTCGCGCGAGGCGAAGCAAATCACGAACGACACTAAGCAGCTCGACGCGCTCGTCGCGGTGGCCAAGCGTTGGCAGTCGAAATCGCTCGACGATTTGCCGCAAGGTGCGCGCGTGGTGCTGGCCATGATGCTGCTCGATGCGAAGCGTTTCGACGAGTCGGGCGAGTACTTCAAATTGGCGCTCGCGACCAAGCCCAAGACCGCGGCCGAGCTGTATTTCAGCTGGGGCCTCGGTTTGCTCAACAACGACAAGCACGCCGAAGCCGCCGCCGTGTTTCAGCAAGGGCTCGACGAACGAGCGCTGCCGAACGACAACCCGTTGTTCCACACGTATCTCGGGCTGTCGCTCGAAATGGCCGGCCGGACCGACGAGGCGCTCAAAGTCGCTCGCAATGCCGCGCAGATCGCCGGTGGCAAAAACTCGCGGCTCGAAAGTCGCGTCTGCTGGATCTTGTATCACGCCAAACGCAACGCCGAGGCGATGGCCGCCTACGAAAAGCTCTTGGCTCGCTTCGATGGCGACTACAACAGCGAAGACAATCGCCGCGTGATGCGCGAGGCCCGGCTGTCGATGTCGAACATTTGTGTGTTGACCGGCGACATGCCGCGAGCCGAGGAGTTCCTCGAACAAATCCTTGACGAGTTTCCCGACGACGTCTCGGCCTTGAACGATCTCGGTTATCTCTGGGCCGATCAGAACAAGAATCTCGACCGGGCCCTCGAAATGACCCAGCGGGCCGTGGCTGCCGATCCCGACAACGATGCCTATCGCGACAGTCTCGGTTGGGCACTCTATCGTTTGCGACGTTACGACGAAGCCCTGGTCGAGCTCCACAAAGCGGCCGAGGTCGACGATCCCGACGGTGTGATTCTCGAGCATCTTGCCGACTGCCAACGCGACGCGGGCAAGACCGCCGACGCGATCGCCACCTACGAGCGAGCCGTCAAGAAATTCACCACCGACAAGGAAGCCGACAAGGCCGCGGGTGTGCAGAAGAAAATGCAAGCGCTACGGGAGAAGAAGCAGTAGCGGGAATGACGAATGTCGAAGCTCAAATGCCGAAAGAATGACGAAGTCCAAATGTCGAATGTTCA
>JAEUIL010000538.1 GCA_016794255.1 Planctomycetaceae bacterium
GGCCCGAACGTCGCGAATCACCCCTGCCGCGACTTCGTCGGCCTCGGCGAGCTCGGCATCGGACCATGGCGCGGTGAGATGTTTGGTATCGGACACGCTCGCTGGCAACACGATGTACCCAAGCGAGACGCGACCGCCAACGCCGAGCCCCTTGGCGAGGTGCCGATACAACGGTAGCTGCAAATCGACCCAACTCGAGCGGTTCTGATGCACCTGCTGAGGAGTTTTGCCCGCGGCCGAGGTTTTGTAGTCGAAAATGAACCACTCGCGGGTCTTCGGATTGAAGTCGATCCGATCGATCCGGCCGCGAAGCTTCATCGGTTGCTGATCGACGATCAACTCGGCCTCGTCGTCGGGAATTGAATCCTCGCTAAACCGCAACTCGTTTCCTTGGGCGCGCCACTCGCTCTGCCAACGAGCAAAACCGCGCAGCCGCTGCCGGGCCAATTCCAACTGCACGCCCACCGCCGGCCACGCACTGTGGGAGAAACGCGAGCGGACCAGCGATTTGAGTTCGGCTTCTAAAAAGTGGCCAATCACGTGCGGATCGGTCGAGTTGGTCAAATCCCCCTCGGCGAACGCGGCCAGCACATCGTGCATCAACGTGCCGAACTGCAGTTCGTCGAGTTCGTGCGCCTCGTCGCTCGCGGCGGAGAGTTTCAAGCGATGCTTGAGATAGTAGCGATAGGGACACGCCAAGTAATCGCGGAATTCGGTGACCCGCATGCTCGTGACGGGTTCGGCGAGCGGCCGGGGGCGCGGCGGATCGAATCGAGCAGCGTCGCCCGGCCGTGGACTGTCGGCGAACACCAATCGCGGCTGGGCGTGACGTTCGTGAAAGCACCGCAGCGTGCGCGGGGCTAGCAGGTCATCGGGAGCGGCAAACAGCAGCCGACTCGGCAGCAGCGGATCGCCGGCGCTCGTGCGGCGACCGACGATGATCCGCAATTCCTTGCGCGACGCGGCCAGCACATGCAGGGCATACGCGTCTCGGGCGTAACGACGCTCGTTATCTTCGATTTGCAGTTGCCGTCGCAAGGTATCGGGCAGAAACGCATCGCCGTTGCGCGACGCGGGCACGATCCCCTCGTTGAGCCCGACCAAGACGAGGGCCGGCGCGTCGTCTAGCGGCAGTTCCAGCCAGCCAAGCAACTCAATCGCCCCGGGATCGGCGGTCGGCGGAATCGACTTGCTCGCCAACTCGTCGAGCAGCCAGCGCAGCGCTTCGCTGCCCGTGATGTGCGGCGCGAGTTGATCGTTGAGACGGCTCAGCTCGCGAGTCGCGTCGATGATTTGGTCGCACGCCACGATGACTTGCCGCTCGGCGTCAATCCGCGGGTTCCAGTTACGTCCGCCGTAAACCTGTCGCAAAATCGCGACCGTGACCTCGCCCCAAGCGCCGGGCACCCGGGGCTCGTGGTTCAGCGAAGCGACCAATTCTTCGAGCGCGGCCAGTGTTTGTCGCGCCAGCGATTCGGTGGGCAGTTGCTTGGCCAAATCGGCATCAATCCGCGACGGCAACCGTTTGACCAGCAACTCGTCGATCTCGGGAAGACAGTCGTCGCCGATGCCGCGGGCATGCAACCAACGCTCGATACCCGGATGACGCACGAGTGCGGCGAGCGAGGCGACCTGCCGGTGCTCGGCGTACTCGGCCAATTCAGCCAGCAATCGATAGGGGCCCGATCGTGCCAGAGGCGTGCCACCGGCAAAGCGACCCCGCAGGCCGCACTCCTTGAGGCGTTGCTCGATCGTGGGGACGAGCCGCTCGTCGACCGCGCCGATCGTGATTTCGTCAGCAGCGTATTGTCCGGCGAAGGACGCCAGCGCACGGATCACCGCGTCGGCCTGCTCGCCGGGTCCTTCGGTGACTGTGATCTGCCGGTCGTCGATGGCGATCGAATCGTCGAGCCACGCGGTGGGGTTGAGGCAGCCGTGGGCATTGAACCGGGGACTGTGTGACTGCGGAGCAAAGATCAGCGCCGTGACCGAGCCCGACAGTTGATCGAGCATCGACCGCAAGACACCGTTCATATCGGCTAAGCCGACCAAGACGATCGACGATTCGCACCGACACAACTGATGGTCAATCGCAAACAGCCGGGCGGTCTGTTGATCCCAGAGTTGCAGGTTGTCGAGAATCCGCAGATACCGGGCTCGCAAGTCTTCGAGGACTTTCCAGCGTGCGGTCTCGTTGAACCCGGGCAGCTGCGTAGCTTGCTGCAAGACGTCGGAGATATCGAGATTGTCCGCCGCCAACTCGCGATGGACCCGAGCCAGGAGTTGCGCCACCTCGCGCCATGCCGCCAGATCGTCGCGTGGCGGGGGATGCGGCAGCAGCGCCTGCAACTGACCGGGCTCGACCGACTGCAATGCCTCGACCCACGCCAGCTCCTGACTCAAATCACCCGCGAAC
>JAEUIL010000553.1 GCA_016794255.1 Planctomycetaceae bacterium
TCGACGTGGACCGTGTCGACGATCCCGATGATCGTGGCGTCGACCGGCAGGTTCTTCGTCTCGGGCGTCAGTCGGGCACTGCTCCCTTGCACGATCAACACATACTCGTTCAGCCCCGCGCCGACCGTGTCGACCGCCACAAACGTGCGGCCGGTCGTGACGAGTTGGTCACGAAACTCCCCCTCGATCCGGTACGGTTCGACGATAAGCAGCTTGTGGCCGGTCATCGTGCTGACCTTTTGAGTCGCGACGACACTGCCGGTAACTTTGGCGACGAACATGGGAGGAAGGGTGGTTGGGAGTTAGGGGAAATGCAAAGTGCAAAGTGACAAATGCAAAGTTGTAAGTGAAATCTAAAACTCGCGTGCTCACCGCCTGCGCAGCTCTCAGCTTTCAGCTTTCAGCTTTTCCACGGCTTGCCGGGCAACAATCAACTCCTCGTTCGTCGGCATGACCCAAATCTGCGCCTTGCTATCGGCCGCGTGGATCGAGCACTCGCCTTTGACTTTCGTGTTGGCGGTCTCGTCGAGCACGATGCCGAGCTGTTCGAGATTGGCACATACCTGGCGACGAATATTGACGCCGTTCTCGCCGATCCCACCGGTGAAGACGATCACGTCCGCACCGCCGAGTTCGACTAGATACGCGCCAAGGTACTGTCGGATCGAGCCGACAAACACTTCCAGCGCCAGCTTCGCCCGGGCGTTGCCCGAGTTGGCTGCCGCTTCGACATCACGCACGTCGCCGCTCACGCCGCTCAAACCAAGCAAGCCACCCCGTTCGGCCAACTCGTTGAGGATCGTGCCGAGCGACTTGCCGGTTTGCTCGATGAGCACGGGCAAGGCGAACGGATCGAAGTCACCCACGCGGTTGTTATGCAGCAAGCCGGTCTGCGGGCTCATGCCGAGGCTGTTCGCTTGGCTCTGACCGTTGCGTACGGCGCAGAGCGAATTTGAACCGCCCAGGTGACACGAGATGATCCGCAAGTCTTTACGACCGAGTAGCTCGGCCGTGCGAGTCGCGATGTAACGATGGCTGGCACCATGAAAGCCCCACCGCAGAATCTGGTGTTTCTCTGCGTACTCATAGGGCGTGGCGTAGTAGCGGTTCCGCGCGGGAATCGTTTGATGGAAGCCCGTTTCAAAGGCCGCCACCAACGGGATCTCGGGCAGACGTTCGCTCAACAGTCGCATGGCCGCGATATAGGGCGGATTGTGGGCGGGAGCCACTTCGCGCATCGTTTCCATCTCGGCCAGCACATCGGGGGTGACCCGTTGCACGCCGCTGTAACGACCGCCGTGGACCGCCTTGAACCCGATGGCCGACACCTCGGCGGCGTCTTTGAGACAACCGTGAGTGGTGTCGGTCAATTGTTCCAAGCAACGTCGCACCGCTACGGCATGATCGGGCACGGGCGCGACAATTTCTTGCCGGTACGTGCCAATTTCAACAAACGACTTGCTCTCCGCGGATCCGATACGCTCGGTGCCGCCACGGGCCAGTTGTCGTTCGTCGATCATGTCGAACAGACGGTACTTGAAGCTTGTCGAACCCAGATTCGCGACCAGAATTTTCATGTGCCATCCTCCGTGATGTGGGAATGTCGAATGACGAAGTTCCAATGTCGAACGAAGTACGAATGTCCAAATGACGAAGCTACCGAACGACCATTAGTCATTCGGACCTTTGTCATTCTTTCGGCATTCGAGTTTCGACCTTCGACATTCATCGCCAGCGACTCTCCGTCGGTATAGTCCTATCCACGAACTAACCCAAGTACGCCTTGACCAAGCCTTCCGACGGACGCGGAATGACGTGGCTAGCGATCAGGTCGCCGATTTGCTGAGCGGTTTGAGCACCGGCTTCGACTGCAGCGCGGACGCTACCGACATCGCCTTGCACCACCGTCGTCACAAAGCCGCCGCCGATGGCGATCTTCTTGACGATCTTGACATTCGCGGCCTTGGCCATGGCGTCGGTCGCTTCGATCAGTGCGACGAGGCCTTTGGTTTCCAACAATCCCAATGCGTCATTCATTTTTCGCTTAACCTCAGGTTCGGGTTTCTTAACAGGTTCGGGTACTTTCGGAGCCGGCTTTGGAGCGGGTTCCGGTTTGGTCGTTCGACTGCTACGTGAACGGGATACGGCCATGATCGGGGTCCTCTCGTTGGGCACGAATTGACGCGTGCCTGGACTAACCAGTGCGGAGATCGTCCGCTCTGGGGTTAATCGCAGCGCACGCCAGACGCGGACGCTACAAATCACGCGTTAGTCGCCACCGCCGGTCTTGCCGAAGCTCGGGAGCACGGTGCCGAGATCTTCGTGCGGACGCGGAATGATTTGCACGGCCAGGACTTCGCCCAACCGGCCAGCCGCAGCGGCACCGGCATCGGTCGCGGCCTTCACAGCGGCCACATCGCCGGTAACGAACGCGGTGACGATCCCGCTGCCAACTTTGTCCCAACCCATGAATTCGACGTTAGCCGCCTTCATCATCGCGTCGGTGGCTTCGACCAGGGCGATAAAACCCTTCGTCTCGACCATGCCGAGCGCTTCCATCGTTTTTGCCATGATTGCGTTACTCCAAGGAAAGAAAAATACAACATGCTTAGTTCGTGGTTCTTGGTTCTTAGTGCTTGGTTCGACAATCCGATCCCATTCTCAACAACTAAGAACTAAGCACCAAGAACCAAGCACAACTCTCACTTCATCAACTCCACCCGCGTGGCATGATCCAAGTCCGCCGCGTTTCCTTCGTCGGTATCGATGTGGACTTCGAGCTTGCTCGTCGAATCCGCGCGAACCAACAGGTCTTCCATCACCACGCTGCAGGTAGATTCAATCCGCAACTTCATCCGATCACCGTTCTTCACACCGTAGTGCTCGGCATCTTTGAAGTTCATGTGGACGTGACGTTCGGCGCGAATCACGCCTTGCTTCAACTCGACGACCCCTTTGGGGCCTACGAGGATGCAACCGGGCGTGCCGTCGATCTTGCCGCTGGCTCGGACCGGAATGTCGAGCCCGAGCGAGATGCTATCGGTGAAAGCCAGTTCGACCTGACTCGCCGGTCGCGTCGGCCCCAGAACACGCACAGTCGGCAACATCCGTCGCTTGTTCGGCCCGACGACCATCACGGTCTCTTCGGCCGCGTAAAAGCCGTCTTGGTACAGATTCTTGGCTGGCGTGAGCTTGTGTCCGGCACCGAACAGAATTTCGACGTGTTCATCGGTCAAATGAACGTGACGGGCCGAGACGCTGACCATCAGGTTCGGCGCGTACGACTGATGTGCGGCACCGGCCTGCGGCACCGATCGGGACAACACGATCTCGCGCACAATGCGTTCAACAGTGGCTCGGTCCAACGTGGCAGTGCTCATGCGGTTTTGGCTTGGGTTGAGTTATCTTGTCGTTCGGCCACGAGTAGCTTGACTCCAGCGTCGAGCAACCGTTGTCGCCACTCGTCGCTGATGCCGTCGTCGACCACGAGGCAGTCGATCGCATCGAGCGC
>JAEUIL010000554.1 GCA_016794255.1 Planctomycetaceae bacterium
CGGTGCCCCAGAAGCTGAAGAAGATCGCGAAGCATAGCGTGCCGTAGATCATGCGGGTCAGGCTGCGATCAAGCTCTGCATCGTTGCGGCGGATCATCGTCGCTACGCTGAGCACCACCGCGGCCAAGCCAAACTGATACATGTCGATTCCCTCGATCAGCACGATCAGGCTGCCGTCAATCAACCAAATGAGCGCCAGTGCCAGATACAACGGCACGCGCCGCAAGATTTGCGTGATGCCCAAGATGCCTGCCAAAATCGTGGTCGCGTAGCCGAGATTGATGCACACGACGTGCGTCGACAGCCAGAACTGCGTGTCGAGCACGGCCTGCAAGACAGTGAACGTGTCGCCATCGGCCGCCAGTCGATCGGCAATCTCGAGCGTCATGATGCCGATCACGGCCGAGACAAAGTTACCGATCCCCAGGCGATACCAACGCTCGAGCGCGATGCCCAGCAGCACGCCGGCCCAACCCTCGAACACGGCGGTCGTGTAGAGATTCGTGACCGGCGGGCGGCCCGAGATGTACATCCGGGCACCGATCGACCATGTGTGCAAGATGAACGTGAACAGAATCAACCAGAACGCGGCGCTCTGCAGCGGCTTGGTCCAGCCCAAGAACGACACACCCGCCAGGACAAACGCTAACAGATACAGCATCCAGCAAAGATAGAACGGCCGGAAGTTGTTGAAGAAGGTTTCAAAACGGTTGGCTGTGGCGTGAAATTCGCTCGGCGATTGTTCGCGGAGCGAGGCGTGATACCGGGCCACTTCGAGATTGAACTTCGTTGCGTCACCTGCTGCGTATGCGGCAAAGATCTTTTGCAGATTCTCGTAAGCCGGCGGAGCCACGACTTCGTTGCTGCCAATCTGTCGCATGAAATCGGCCCGCGCATCGACGAGCGCCATGATCTCCCACGAGTCTTTGGCCTGGGGATCCTTGGCCGGGATCGCACGAGCCGGCTTCATCTCTTCGATCATCTTGCCCCATTGTTGGAAGCGTTGAATGATCTCGCCCGCCTCTTGTTGGGCCAGTTCGCGCTGTTTCTCGAACTGCTCTTGGGTCGGCAGTTTGCCAAAATTCGGCGGCACAAACGCACCGTGCATTAGCGTGTAGCGTCGGACACGGGTGTCGAGATCGAGCAAGTTGCGTTCATAGGTCGTCAGCGAGACTTCGCCACCCTTCTTGCTCTTCTCGCGAGCGGCCTCGACCGCTTTGTTGAACTCGGGGGCTTTGCCGCGGAACTCGCCGAGAGCGAAACGGAACCGTTCGCGCGGCTGCAAACCGAGCAGCGCCTGCACGTCGAGATTGTCGATCTTGAAGACTTGATGCAGCTCGGCGGCGACTTCGTTGTGGTCTTCGCTGTGAACCGGCTTATCGTCCGAGTCTTTGCCCACGTCTTTCAAGAACTTGAGCGCATCGGCCAGTTGATTGGCTTTGACGAGCACTTCGCGCTCGGTGACGACGTCCAGGAACCATTTGATCGCCGGCTCACGTTTGCCTTTGGCGTCTTGCGTGCGATCAAGGAACGTCTCTTGGTTCGAGACAATCCGCAGGGTGTTCCGCGCCAGCGTGTCGAGCGGCTTCACACGACCCTCGAACGCCACGGGAATCTGGCCAAACTCGTACAGATTGAACTCGCCCGGCTTCGGAGCGGGCACGCGCATCGAGTAACCGACCATGGCCACGACAAACAGCGCCATGCCGCCGATGATCACGTACTGACCGACGCCCACGGCCGGCTTCGTCGCGGCGTCGTGTGCATTGCGTTTGACATCTTTCTTGGCGACCGTTTTGGGTTCGCTGCGTCCCTCGGCCCGACGTTGCACAAAACGCCAAAACGTCTGCCCGAACTGGGCGAACATGCCGACGACCACAATCATGCAGCCGACGTAAGGAATGATCCAACCGAAGTTGCTCACCACCGACAGCGTCGTGAACTCGGTGCCGCTCGCCGGGTCCTTGTGGTACCCGCTTTGATAGAAGGTCTCGTCGCGGAAGCGGAGCGGGTTGTTCATCCACACGCGCACCTTTTCGTCGACGCCAAGTTCGGAATCGACCACCTGCACATAGCTTGAATAGTCACGCGGCGTGTCGGTACCGACATAGTCGTTTTTGCGGATGTCTTCGAGCTTGATCGTGTACGGCTTGTGAATGCGATGAAATCGCAACGTCAGCTCGTAAGGTTTGCCTTGATACTCGATCGTTTGCGAGCGCGGCAGCACGGGCATCAGGTCTTGCATCTGGCTGACCAAGTACGTACCGAGCGGCTCGCCCGTCTTCTTGTCGTCAAAGCGAACATACGCTCCGGCAAAGTCGACTTTGCCGCCCGAGTCAGCCCCCGCGCCGGCGCGAACCGGCTCGAGATCCCATTGTTGGCCGATGCCAGCCGTGGCGGGGTTGTCCTCTTTCGCGTCCCCCTTGCGCGGCTTGACCATCGAGTTGCGGTGATAACTGAGCACCCGCACGTTGAAGGGGAGCAAATCGTGGCGGATTGCTTCGGCAGCGTCGACATTGGCCCGCAACAGCGGGTCGGGAATCGTAGTCACGAGCGACTCGTCGGTCCCTTGCGGCGTGCTGATTGCGAGCTCGACCTTGCGGAGATCTTGCGTGTAGTTAGCCACTTCGCCTTCGGCGATGTTCATCTGGCTCTCTTCGTGCATCGTGTAGACGACGAACTCGTTGACCATCATCAGGCCCAAACCGGCGTGCAGCACGACGACCGGTGCCCGCTGCTTGAAGACCACGTAGCAACCACCCAAGAGCAACAACCCCGCCCCGGTTCCCTTGGCAAGTTGCCACAGAATGCGCATCGACGACGGATCGAGCTTCGCCGCATCGCCGGCATAGAGCAACGCGCCGACCAACATGCCGAGCACGATCGCCGTGGCCCGCATGGCCCAACGGGAGCTGCTTTTCTCGTCGGGCATCGAGATCGCGGCATAGACCGACGCCAGCCACGTGACCGCCAACGAGCCGAGGAACAAGTTCCAAATCGTGTCCCACGAGAACATCGCGCCGGTGTGAATGCCGGTGCGATTCGAGCCGGTTTGAATGACGAGCACCGTGGCGATGATGCCGAGCAGAATGACACTCAGACCGAGGATCAGTTGCGAGCCCTTGGCCTGAATCTTGAACCGAATGCCGTGCGCGGCGAGCAGATTGGCGGCGAGTGCGACGAGCAATGACTTGCCCCCGATGAAGTAAAATCCGCCGGGGAGCGTCGGTCGGCCGGGCCACATCTTCGGCGGGATGCAGTCTTCAAACGAGACATACGCGAACCAACAACGGAAGTAACCGTCAACGACTTCCCAGATGTCTTTCTGCCACTGAGCGACGGTGCCCAAGAAGACCAGCACCACGGAGAGCGCCAGCAGCACGACGGTCAACCGCAACGACGCGATCGGGGCCAAGACCGTTTCCAGCGTTTTGAACCAAGTGGGGTCGGCCACGCGCGTTCCCCGACTCGACGTTTCAAACACCGCGCCACGATCGGCAGGAATCGGATTACTGGCCATTGCGATGTACCTTTGCAAAATCACCGTCGCGATTGGGGGCGCTAGTCGAGAGCGCTCGCCACGCGACACTTGAATATTCTGAAATCGAGCGCTGAGTTACTTGAACTTGACCGACTGCATGAACGCTTCAAAATTCGCTTGTTCTTTCTCGGCCGTGGCGCGGTCGGCACCCAGCTTGAAGAACCAGCCGCGATCGCCCGAGCGAACAATCACGCCCAGGATCGCCTTGTCGGCACCAATCAGACGGACATAGTCACCCTTGGCCGACCCGAGCGTGAGTTGCTTGACCTCTTTGGCGAGCTCGTCGGCCGTCTGCTCATTGAGCCCGACCTGACCCCGCCAGCGATTCACGTTTGGCAGCAACTCGCTGGCGATGCCGCCATCGAGATCGATCACGGTGACTTCGTTCTTGTCGTCGCCACCCAGTTTGAAGGCCAGCTTCCGCAAGCCGCCAGCGGGGGCAGATTGCCAAGCGGCCGGCTTCTCGAACGTGAATGGCAACGCTTCTTCGTTGGCAGGTTCATTGGCCGGCGGCGTTGCCGGAGCGACCGGGCCGGACGATCGGCCCGACTTGGCAGCCTGCATCGGTCCCATCCCCGCGCCGCTGAGCGAGCCGGTGAAATCGGTGAGCGTGACCTTCTCGCCCGCCACGTCCAACTGCTTGGTCTCGGTCGCCAGCTCGTTCGGCGCAAGCGGCTTGAGCCGCAGTTGATCGCGCCAGCGGTTCACATTGGCGAGCAGCGCCCCGGCGTCTTCTCCCTGCGGATCGCGCGGCAAGGCGCTGACGGTCAGCTCGAGCGGCTTCGGGTCGCTGGGGATCTCGATCGTGGCAAAGCGAAACTCGTTGCCCGGCTTTTGCGTCCAACCCTCGGGCAGCTTCCAGGTGGGCTTCGACTGTCCCGGGCCGGCCGAGAACTGCAGCGACTTGATGAATCCTTCAAACGCCTCGGCCAGCGGCGCGACCGCGTCTTTGCCGCCGGTCAGTTTGAAAAACCAATACTGCTCGCCGCGACCCAAAATCGCCCCCAACATGCGGTCCCGGGGAGCGGCGCTCGCGACGGGTTCGGCGGCCGGTTGCGGCTCGCGTTTGACGACGTACTGCTCGATCTGGGGTTGCTTCGAGCAACCGACCGAAGTGACGATCACGGCGAGACATAGCGACGCAAGCAGACCACCGCTCAGCAGCCCGAGCGGGGTGGAACGCACATTCAACGACATGGCAAAGCTCTAAGGGAGGGGGGAGAGTGGTGCCGGCGATAGGTGGGCCACGCGGAAACGACCGGCCGAGCTCAGTACCAACGTATTCTCGATTATAGTCGCCCCGAAGCGAGGTGGGCCAGTCTTTTGAGCAGAATGCCCCGACCGGCCGGTTTCTGGCGTCGAAACTCGGGGGTCACGGGCTTTGGCGAAGTTCATCTGACCCGCGCCGCCGGAACGGTACGGCGAATGTTGCCCACCCGCCGGTCACGAATCAAAACAACTCTTCGATCGGCTTGCCGAACGGTAGCACCGGCTTCGGACGACCGGCGTGATCGCGATAGTTCGTCGTCGTGTCGACGCCCAGGTGACGGTACATCGTCGCGAGCACATCCTGCGGGTGCTTGGGATTCTCTTTCACGGTCGCGGCGTGCGAATCGGTTTCGCCCACCGTGCGGCCACCTTTCACACCGCCACCGGCAATCGCGGCACTGAACGCGCTCATCCAGTGATCGCGGCCAGCCGTACCGTTGATGCGCGGCGTGCGACCATGTTCGCCCCAGGCGACGACCATCGTCGTGTCGAGCAGACCACGCTGATCCAAATCCTCGATCAAGGCCGAGTAGCATTGATCGAACGGCGGTAGGAACCCGTTCTTGAGCGACCAGAAATTGTCGTCGTGCGTGTCCCACCAACGAACATCGACGGTCACGAGCCGCACGCCGGCCTCGACCAAACGTCGGGCCAGCAGCAGTCGTTGGTTCCAGCCGGGGTTGTCGCCGCCAGCACGCATCCGCGCCTGATACTTGGGGGCGTAGCCGTAACGATCGCGGACAGCTTGCGGTTCGCTTTCGAGATCAAACGCTTGCCGCACGCGCGAGCCGGTGACAATCTCCCAAGCTTGTTGCTGATAACCGTCGAGCGCGTGCAACGAACCGCTGACTTCCACGTCGCGGCGGATCGTGTCGAGCGACTTGAGCAATTGCCGACGATCGGCGACCCGCCCGTGATCGACGCCGGTGGGGAGCGCGAGATTCGGCACCTCGAATTTCACACTCCGATTGTCGGGGTCGGACATCGTTTGGAACGGCTGGAACGTGGCTCCCAAATAGGCCGAGCCCGTGCCGGGAATCATCCGCGGGACCATCACATAGGCCAGCATCGCCGGATCGTGACTCTGCAACTGTCGGGCGACGATCGAGCCCACGCTGGGATAGGCGTTTTCTTCGGGGTTGGGTCCCGGCGCGTGACCGGTGAACACGACCTGATCGCCGCGCGAGTGACTCACATCGCCGTACTCTTTCGGATGTTCGAGGCTACGGACGATCGACCACTTGTGCATGATCGCCGCGGTCTGCGGCAGCAGTTCGCAAATCTGCACGCCGGGAACACTGGTCGCGATTGGCTTGAACTCGCCCCGAATCTCGACCGGGGCGGTGGGCTTCATGTCCCAAGTTTCGAGCTGCGACGGACCACCACGCATGTGCAGCAAAATGACCGAGTGCGGGCGTTTGCTGGTCGCGGCTTGAGCCTCGGCCTGCAGCACATTCGCCAGCGACACGCCACCCATGCCGAGTGCTCCCCAGCGGAGCAAGCCACGACGGTCGGTCAGGCAATCGAACGGAGTCGGGCTCATGCGAGGAATCTCTCGTGGGGGCAAGTCGCGGGGCACGCCGGGCCAGGGGAATGGCCGAGTGCCCGTCGTTGGATTGGGGTGGGATGCGGGG
>JAEUIL010000594.1 GCA_016794255.1 Planctomycetaceae bacterium
CCGCCGGTCACTCCGCCGCAAAACGCACCTGCCCCACCCGTAGCTCCACCTCAAGCTCCGGCAGTTTCTCCGGCTCCGGCGACGAACGGGGAGTTCCTGCCGTTGCCAAGCCTCAAGACTTAATTGATTTTTCGAGCGGCCCCCGAGCCGTGGCGACACGACTCGGGGGGCTGGCTTCTGAGTTGAGTGGAGTTAACGATTTCGTCATTAAGATTGTGGTTTGGCTAACGCTGCGTAGGGCCAACGGCTATTTTCCGATTGCAGAGGGCCTGACCGGCTAGTAAGCTTGTCTCATTCATCCTTTGTGCCGATAATGCCGATAGTAGCTGATGGAGATCAAATCTTAATGAACCGCGTGGTTGGAATCGTTGCTGCAGTTGCCTTGGTGATGCACTTCACCCTGGGCTGTTGCGCGCATTCCTGCCAATTTGCCGAGACTATCCGTCCGCAGTTCGTCCAAGCAACCGAGGCTGTGAACACTGGGTGCTGCCATCGCGGGCATCGCCACCACCGGTCGGATGTACAGCATTCGGCGACCGATGCAGGTGCACACGGAATCAAGATTGCCCATCTTCCTTGCCAGCACCAATGTGAGCCTTGCAGTTGTACCGTCACACTGAATGAGAAAGTGCAACTGCCGACCGAGAGTCAAGTGTCGGCAATCGTCGTTGCAGACGATCAAGCGCGATTTGGGGTGATCGCGACGGATCACGCCACGGGTCAAGTCTCGTTAGTCTTACCCGGGCAACATCTTCATGCGCTCTGCGAGCGTTTTCTGATCTAACATTCTGCACGTGGGCTCTCTTTCTTCATAGCCACGTTACGCTCGTCTGCGTCGAGAAACACGCTACTTCGCACTGGTTGAAGTTCGCGCGTCGGCTCTCGAAATCGGTTCCCTTAGTTTTGCGCTATTCTTGGTTGAGGTGCGCCTATGTCGACTCCAGCTGTCACGAATCGGGCGGTAGAGCCTCGGCGGTTTTCCGCCACCGTAGTGCTATTGTCGGTCTGTTTGCCACTGGTGGCGACTGCCCCATGGTGGTTCCCGCATGTGCAAGCGCCACTGATCCGCGCCCTGGGTGGAGCGCCGGCGGCAGGTGCGTCGATTGCAACTGAAGCAAAGCATGACGACCACGCTGGCCACGATCATGGCCATGCCGGTCACTCCGAAGAAAACTCACTTGAACTCAGCGAGCAAGCGCGTAAAGGGATCGGTTTGCGCGAAGGGGTAATCACGCTGTCGACCTTTGATCGCACGATCACCCTGCCTGGGATTGTCGTCGAGCGTCGTGGACGTTCGAAAGTCGACGTCATTGCCCCGATGACTGGATATGTGACGAAGATCTATCCGGTCGAAGGCGAGGCTGTTGTACCCAATCAGCCGCTGTTCGAGTTGCGGCTGACGCACGAAGAACTCGTGCAGGCCCAAGCCGATTTGCTTCGCAGCACCGAAGAACTCGATGTCGTACGGCGAGAAATCGCGCGGCTGGAAACCATCGGCGAGGGAGTGATTCCGACGAAAACGATTCTCGATCGCAAATACGAACAGCAGAAGATCGAAGCGGTCCATCGCGCCCAACGACAGGCACTATTGCTACATGGTCTCGACGAAACGCAAGTCAACGACATTGTCGCCACGCGGGTGTTGTTCAGCACGGTCACGGTTCACGCGCCGGGGAACGCGATCTTGGGAAAGGACGGCTCGAAAACGGCCTTACAGGTGCAAGAGATTGCCGTCGAACGTGGCCGCAATGTGCAGGCAGGCGAATCGTTGGCGGTGCTGGCCGATCATGGTGCGCTGCTCATCGAAGGGATTGCGTTCGAGCAAGACATTCCTCAGATCACGCGCGCCGTGGCCGAGAACTCTCAGTTGACTGCTCTCGTTGAGACACCCGGAGGCGCAGCCCAGCAAATCGAGCAGCTGAGCATCGCATTTGTGGCGAATCGAGTCGATCCGACGGCACGTACCTTGCACTTCTACGTTCACCTGCCGAACGACGTGATTCGCAATGGCAGCGGAGCGGACGGCGTGCGATTCATCGACTGGCGTTACAAGCCAGGTCAACGCATGCAGTTGCGCGTGCCGGTCGAAACCTGGGCCGAGCGGATCGTATTGCCGGCCGAGGCGGTCGCACAGGATGGCGTTGAAAACTATGTGTTTCGTGCCAACAGCGACCACTTCGATCGGCAAGCTGTGCGGGTCGAGTATCGAGATCCCCAATCGGTCGTGATCGCTAACGACGGCTCATTGTTCCCCGGCGAGCGTGTCGCACTCTCGGCCGCGCAACAGTTGCAATTGGCGTTGAAGAATAAGTCAGGTGGCGGAATTGACCCGCACGCGGGTCACAATCACTAGGTGCTCTGCCAGTTTGCTATTTCACCTTCCTATTTCGTTTCGATCATTATGCTCAACGCCATCATCAAAGCAGCCTTGCGTTATCGACTGCTGACGATCGTACTCGCGATCGCGGTGATGGTGTATGGCAGTGTCGTCTTGTATCACCTCCCGATCGACGTCTTTCCCGACCTCAATCGCCCGCGGGTCACGATCATGACCGAGGCGCCCGGCCTGGCGCCCGAAGAGGTCGAGACGCTCATCACGTTTCCGCTCGAAAGCGTTTTGAACGGTGCCACTGGCGTACAAGCGGTGCGAAGCTCGTCGGGCGTCGGCCTTTCGGTGATCTACGTCGAGTTCGCGTGGGGGACCGATATCTACATCGATCGCCAAATCGTCGCCGAGAAAATTGCCCTGGCACTCGACCGCATGCCCAAGGGTGTGCGACCGCAACTCGCGCCGATTTCATCGATCATGGGTCAAGTGATGCATGTTGGCATGTACAGCGAGAACGGCCAGACACCGCCGATCGAGGTGCGTACGCTGGCCGACTGGGTCGTGCGACAACGGTTGCTGACGATCCCCGGTGTCGCGCAGGTCGTCACGATGGGAGGTGGACGCAAGCAATTTCAAGTGCTTGTCGACCCGGAGAATTTGCTCAAATACGACGTGACACTCGCCGAAGTCGAAGCGGCAGTTCAAGACAGCAACTCCAACGCCACCGGCGGTTATTTGAACCAAGGCGGGAACGAGCTGCTGGTACGATCGCTGGGACGAATTCGCAATACAGCGGAGTTAGACGCCGTGGTGGTCAAGTCCGCTTCGGATCGCCCAGTGGTGCTCAGCCAGGTGGCTCGCGTGGTCGAAGCGCCGCAGGTGAAACGGGGCGACGCTGCCGTGAATGGCCTGCCGGCGGTGATGCTTGTCATCGCCAAGCAACCCGGGGCCGACACGCGCCGTCTGACCGAGCAAGTGACTCAGGCACTCGTCGATTTGCGGCCGTCTCTGCCCGCCGACATCCGCATTAACCCCGAAATCTACCAGCAAAAGGCGTTCATCGATCTGAGCATTCAGAATGTGATTGAGGCCCTGCGCGATGGTGGCGTGCTGGTGGTGATCGTGCTGTTTCTGTTCCTGCTCAATTTCCGCACCACGTTCATCACCTTAACAGCGATCCCGTTGTCGATCGTAGTCACCGGTTTGGTATTCCAGGCCCTGGGCATGTCGATCAATACCATGACGCTCGGAGGGCTGGCGGTGGCGATTGGCGAGTTGGTCGACGATGCAATCGTCGATGTCGAGAACATCTTTCGTCGTCTGCGTGAAAACAAACAAGCCACAAACCCCAAATCGCCCCTACGGGTCGTTTACGAAGCGAGCAGCGAGGTTCGCAACTCGATCGTGTTCAGCACGATCTTAGTGGTGTTGGTCTTTGTGCCGTTGTTCGCCTTAGAGGGAATGGAGGGCAAGCTTTTCACTCCGCTAGGGATTGCCTACATCGTCTCGATTCTCGCGTCGCTCGTCGTCTCGCTCACCGTGACACCTGTCTTGTCATATTGGCTACTGCCGCAGGCCAAGTTCATGGATCACGAGCACGACGGGCTGTTGTTACGTGTGCTTAAGAGCTGGGCCGGCTGGGCGATTCGGCTGAGCGTTCGTCATCCAGCGCCCATACTAACTGCCGTCGGATGCTCCGTGTTGGTCAGTGTGTTCATTGTGACGCAACTGGGCCGAGATTTTCTGCCGCCGTTCAACGAAGGGAGTGTGCAAGTCAATGCGCTGTTGCCGCCAGGCACCTCGCTCGAAACGTCCAATCACATTGCAGCTATGGTTGACGAGCGGATCAAACGAGTCAAAGGCGTGCTCAATTTCGGCCGCCGCACCGGTCGCGCCGAACTCGACGAACACGCCGAAGGCGTGAATGCCTCGGAGATTATTATCAGCTTCGATCCACACTCGGGCCAAACCCGTGAACAGGTACTGGATGAGTTGCGTGAAGAACTGACTCAAGTGCCGGGCGTGGTCATCGCGGTCGAGCAACCACTGGCCCATCTTATTAGTCACATGCTCTCGGGCGTCAAAGCCCAGGTCGGCATCAAGCTCTATGGCGACGATCTCGACGTCCTGCGTCGCACGGCCGACAAAATGAAAGCCGCCATCACCGGCGTGCCGGGCGTCAAAGACTTGATGGTCGAACAGCAGGTCGAAATTCCGCAGCTGCAAATCCAATTGAAGCGCGAAAAGCTCATGCAATACGGTCTGACTGCCGCGCAAATCAACGAGTTTGTCGAGACCGCGATGAACGGTAGGACTGTCTCGGAGATTGTGCTCGGCGAGCGAAAGTTCGATCTCGTCGTCCGGCTCGATGATCCCTACCGAGTCAATCTCGATACACTCCGTCGACTGTCGATCAACCTCAGCAGCGGGGGCCGTGTGCCGCTAGAGACCGTGGCCGACGTGGTGCAAAGCAGCGGACCGAACACGATCAATCGTGAGAACGTGCGTCGTCGCATCATCATTCAGTGCAACACAGCGGGCCGCGACTTGAATGGTGTGGTGACCGATATTCAACAGCGACTCGCTCCGATCCAAGCCACACTGCCCACGGGCTACTTCGTCGAGTATGGCGGTCAATTCGAGAGCCAACGACAAGCGACTCGGATGATCTCTCTACTTAGCCTGGTGTCGTTAGCTGGCATGTTCTTGGCGCTCTATACGTTGTTCCATTCGGTAAACCTGGCGCTGCAAGTTCTCTCGGCGTTGCCGATGGCAGCGATTGGCTCGGTGGCAGCACTTGTATTGACACACCAATCGTTGACCGTTGCCAGCATGGTCGGCTTCATCTCGCTCTCGGGCATCGCCTCGCGTAATGGCATCTTGTTGATCGCCCATTATTTGCACTTGGTGCAGCATGAAGGAGAGCAATTTACACCTGAGATGGTCGAACGAGCTGGCAAAGAGCGCGTCGCGCCAATGTTGATGACGGCGCTAACGGCCGGTATCGCGTTGATCCCGTTGGTGTTAGCTGCCGGTGAGCCAGGTAAAGAGATTTTGTATCCCGTTGCGACAGTAATCTTGGGTGGCCTAATTAGCTCGACGCTACTCGATTTCTTCGTGCATCCGGCGTTGTTTTGGTGTTTCGGCCGGGCGCAGGCCGAGCGGGCCATGACCGCTGCTGAGCACGACGAGTTGGCCGACGACAAAGTTTAATGCAAGCGAGCGCGTCGCGACGTGGCGACGTGCGAATGACTGAGATACTTCAACAGGAGAATGCCCGATGCGATTGCAAAATCTGGAGTTGTGTGCTGTGTGTGCGGCGTTGTTAATGTTTGTCGGCTGTGGCGGACCGGCGGGAGGTCCTGCGGGTGGCGCGGCCACGGCCGAGAAGCACGACGAGCACGATCATCCCAGCGAAGGACCGCACCAAGGTGAGCTGATCGAGTTGGGGAAGGAAGAGTATCACGCGGAGATGCTGCACGACGACGATACACACACAGTGACGATCTACATGCTCGATTCTGCCGCGAAGGCCGCGGTGCCGATCGAGGCGACATCGCTGACATTGAACCTTGTTGCCGGTGGCAAGCCTCAGCAATACGCGCTCTCCGCCAAACCGCTGCCGACCGACCCGACCGGCAAGTGCTCGTGCTTTGTGAGCAGCGACAAAGCGATGTGCGAAGCGCTCGATCAAAAAGGAGCGACTGGGCGTTTGAATGTGACAATCGCCGGCAAGGCGTTTGTTGGCAAGATCGAAGCCCACGAGCATGAGCACGAAGAGCACAAGAAGTAGTCCCGAGGAAGCGCCGGTCGCGGTCCCAGGAACCCCAGACTCACGGACCAGACGGAAAATGAACGTTCCATTTAGGCACAGGGAGGTGTGTATGAACAACGAGAACAGGCTCGGTACCCGACGGCGGAGTGCACCGCTGTGTTGGTGGCACTCCGCCGTCGCGGGAATCACTTTGTCCATGATTTGTCCGTCCTCGGCCGAGGCACAGAAGCAATTGGCCGACGACTTGATCGTGATCGCCGGACAACGCGGTCAGGAACGCCAGCGTGATCAAACGCCCGGAAGTGTGGCACCGGGTGCAGCGTACAATCGCCTCGGTCCGCAGCCCGGTTCAGGCCAGACTGCCTTGCGGCCGATCATCGATACCGGACGAGTAACACCGCGCCGCGATCTGCTCTCGGCAGCGGCCAATCCGCTCCTCTCGACCGCCCCCATGCCTGCTGAGATCATTGCCGCGCCGCCAAGCAGCGCTCCGATGAGACTTCCTGGTGGCGGATCGCTGGATCGACCCAAGACGGATGAAGAAGGGCCGAGTGACGGCCTGACCCTTGACGCAGCGATCGGTATCGTCGCCGACCAGAGCCTCACTCTGCGAGCCAAGTTCCAGGAAATTCCCAAAGCCACGGCGGACATACTGACCGCCGGACTTCGCGCCAACCCGCTGCTGTTTGCGAGTGTGGATGAAGTGCCGTATGGCCAATACACTCCGGCCGCCCCAGGGGAGGTGGGCTATGGGGTGACCGTGATTCAACCGATCGACATCAATCGCAAGCGAGTCTACCGTGTCATCGCCGCCGAACGTGCCCGAAGTGTGGTTCAAGCGCAGTATCAAGACGCCGTTCGTATCGAAGTCGACAATCTGCACTTGCGGTTTGTCGACGTGTTGGCGGCGCGCGAAACGGTACGATATGTTGAGGCTAGTCTCGCAGGGCTCCATGAAGTACGCGAAGCTGTAGAACGGTTGGCGCGCGGCCAGGAGGTGTCGAGCCTCGAAGTCGATCGGATCCAAGTGCAAATCGACGCGGCGGAAGTCGCGCGCATCGATGCCGTCAACAGCCTGCATCGCGCCAAGCAGAGTCTCGCAGCACAGCTGGCGGTCCCTTCGCCTGATGTC
>JAEUIL010000601.1 GCA_016794255.1 Planctomycetaceae bacterium
TAGCGGCGGCGAGCCGGTGTCGGTGCCGGCGACGAACGGACGGCCCGCGAGTTGAGCTCGGCCGGACCGCGGGTCATCGGCGGCACGGGCGGCGGCGCGACGCGCTCTTGCGGCATCTCGGGCATGTTCTTCGGAGCCAACTGCCGCGGCTGATGCGGACCTTCGTGAATCACTTCACCGTGCGACGCATGGTACCCGCCGCCACCAGCTTGGCAGTCTTGGCAACCGCCGCCGGAACAGCTCGAGCAACTCGAGCAACCGGTGTCGCAGCAACCCGTGCGGCAGCAGCGACCGCGGTCGAGATCGGCGAACAACCGCCGCCACCAATTCCGCACCGGTCGGCAGCAGGGATCACACGGATCGCAGCAAGACTCACAGCATGAGCCGCATTGATTGCCGCAACAGGCCGCGCCCTCGTACCAGTCGCCGTAGTAGCCGCCGCCACAGCCCCCGCAACCACCGCGACAATTAAAACGTTGACAACAGCCGACGTTCATCCAGCACAACGTCAGCACGCAGATTCCAAGCAGCGCGCGTTTCATAACCAAGATCCCCCCCGGGACGTGATTCGATTGATATGTTTTGATCGTGGGTGAACCCAATCCGTCGGGTACCCATTGGCCATATCGACCGTTACGACCGCGACAATCGATAAAATCGGCACAGTTTATCAGGCACTTTTTGAGCCGGATGGGGGGCAACACGGCGGATGGGCCAGCAGTGATATCACTGACGGGCAGCGAATTGGGCGGTAGCCGAACTCGCTGATCACGCGATTTGACCGCCGCGCGCTGCCGGCTCAGAATGGCGACCACGTTCGACTCGCATCACCGTGCTGCTCCGAGATTCGTCATGTCCACCACACTGTCGCAAGTTGGTTTAACGTTGCTCGTGATTCTCGTGGGGCCGATATTGGCGCAGGCCCGCGAGCTAACTCCGACCACGGAGCCGATCGCGCATCAAGGAATTGCCGGAACGTTGCTGCTGGGTTCTGCGTCGATTTCGTCTGCGACGGTCGAGCGGTTCGTCGCCGCCGCGGGTAAAGAACAAGCCCGCATGGTGATCGTCACGAGCCGGATCACGAATCCCACGGTGGTCGTGCTGCGCGAGCAACTGCAGGCGGCCAAGGTGGCGAGCCTGAATATCGTTGCTCCCGCCGCCGCTGTGGAACACGCCGACGTCAAAGCAGCGACCGGCATGTGGTTGATTCATGTCGATAAGGTTTCGCCGGAACTCAACGTTCGGCTGCAAACGCACCTCGACGCGGGACACACGCTTGCCATCTCGGGCTCCGCGGCCGAGCAGGTCGGCGTCGGCGGATGGAATTTGCTCCCCGGCGGGATCGTGAAACTGGAACCGACTGGCCAGGATCATTCGTCCGCTATGTTCAAACAACTCACGCAGTCGCCAGGCACGTTCGGGATGTTGATCGAGTCGTCGAACAACGACGGTCCCACGGTGATCGTGCAGGGGCGCGAGATTCGTCAACTCGGCACGGGCCGGGTGCGCTTCGTGCTCGCCGCCTCGAAAACCCGACCGGTACGCACCGAAGCGCTGAATCCGCAAGGGGTCGAGGACCTCACGCTATGGCGTCGCGCGGCGATCGCCCGCACGCAGACACCGTTTCCCGTCGAGAAACCGGCCGAGCCGATCGTCAAGCACGGGTCGCTCGTGATCGTCGGCGGTGGCGGCATGCCCGACGATGTGTTGAAGAAGTTCATCGAGTTGGCCGGCGGGCTCGACGCACCGATCGTGGTGTTGCCGACGTCGATGCCCGATCCGCTGCCGGCCGACAGTGGCGCCGCGTTCTTCAAACGGATCGGAGCCACGCGTGTCACGACGATCACGGCTCGGAAGAAGGCCGATGTCGAAACGGTCGCGAATCTGGCGGCGCTGCGCGAGGCGAAGGCGATTTGGTTCGGCGGTGGTCGACAGTGGCGGTTCGTCGATGCCTACGAGGGGACCGCGGCCCGGCCGTTGATCGACGATGTGCTGCGTCGCGGCGGTGTGATCGGCGGCTCCTCGGCCGGTGCAACGATTCAGGGCGATTACCTCGTCCGCGGCAGTCCGCACGGCCCGCAGTTCATGATGTGCGAGGGTTACGAGCGCGGCTTCTGCTTTCTGCCCGGCGTCGCGATCGATCAGCATTTCGCGCAGCGGAAACGCTTTGCCGATATGACGCAGCTCATGAAAGCCTATCCGCAGTATCTCGGCATCGGGCTTGATGAGGCGACGGCGATCGTTGTCCAACAACAAGTGGCGACGGTCATGGGCCGTGGCGAAGTGCATCTGTACGATCGCCGGTTGCCCGTGCCGCGCGAGGGGAACGATTATCAATCGTTCAAAGCCGGCACGCGGTTGGACTTGGTCACGCGGAAAGCGTTGCCCCCGACGGGGACCGCAGACACGGCGACGAAGTAAGTCCCGCAGTCCATGCGATCTATCGCAGACGCAGCACCGCTTCGGCCACGCGGCGAACTTCGTCGTCGGTCAGTTCCGGATAGCAGGGCAACGACAGCAGCCGTTTCGCGGCGTGCTCGGTGATCGGCAGCGAACCGGCGGCGTGCCCCAGAAACGCGTAGCCGCGCATCAAGTGAATCGGCGTGGGGTAATGAATGCCGCACGCGATCCCCTCGGCCTTGAGTTCCGCGAGCAAGCGATCACGCTCGTCGACGGCGATCACGTAGAGGTGGTAACTATGCTCGACGTGGTCGGCCACTTGCGGCCGCCACACGGCGTCGCCCAACATCGCATCGTACAGCGCGGCGATCTCTCGGCGGCGAGCGACGTATTGATCGAGATACCGCAGTTTGACGTCGAGCATGGCGGCATGCAGTTCGTCGAGCCGGCTGTTGACCCCTTCTTGCTCGGCATAATACGTCTGGCCGCAGCCATAGAATCGCAAGCGGCGCAACGTCGCGGCCAACTCGGCGTGTGGGGTGAAACACAGGCCCCCGTCGCCATACGCGCCCAGATTCTTCGTGGGATAGAACGAGAAACACGCGATGTCGCCGCGCGTGCCGGTCGCCGCGCCGCGATACTTCGTGCCGGTCGACTGAGCGCAGTCCTCGACGACCTTCAACTGATGCTCGGCGGCAAAGGCGCAGATCGCGTCGAGATCGACGGCGTTGCCGAACAGATGCACCGGCACGATCGCGCGCGTGCGGGGCGTGATGCGTTTGGCAGCGTCATTGACATCGAATAGCAACGTGTCGGGATACACATCGACGAACACCGGCGTAGCGCCGGTCATGCGAATGGCGCTGACGGTGGGAATGGCGGTGTTCGCGACGGTCAGCACTTCATCGCCCGGGCCGATGCCCAAGGCCGTGAGCGCGAGTGCAATCGCGTCGGTGCCATTGCCGACACCCACGCTCTCGCCCGTGGCGCCGAGCCAGCGCGAAAAATTCTCCTCGAACCGTTTCACGCGCGGGCCGAGCACGAGTTGGCCCGAGTCGAGCACCTCGG
>JAEUIL010000602.1 GCA_016794255.1 Planctomycetaceae bacterium
AGCCGACACCACCGCGCCCGCCAATCCCGTGCCACTCACTGAAGCGCCCGAGACCACGGTCGTCGGCCAACAGTCGGGCGTCGGCGGTCAAGGTGGTGCCGTGAGCGGCAATCAAACGGTCGAAACCGCGACCCGCACGGCTACGCCCTTATCGCAAGTCGGCAGCAGCACCAGCGTCATCACCGCCGAGCAAATTGCTCAGCGGCAGATCATCAGCGTGACCGATGCCCTGCGCGGTTTGCCGGGTGTCGATGTTGTGCAATCGGGCAGCGCCGGCAATGTGGCGAGCGTGTTTATTCGCGGTGCCTCGTCGGAACACACGAAGGTGCTGCTCGATGGCATTCCGCTCAACGACCCGATCACGACTGGTCGGCTCTACGATTTCTCGTCACTCTCGATCGACAACATCGAACGGATCGAAGTCATTCGTGGCCCGCAGAGCGTGCTCTACGGTTCGGACGCGATCGGCGGTGTGATCAATATCATCACGCGCAAAGGGAGCGGTCCGTGGCAGAAGCGTTTCGGCGCGATGGGTGGCTCGTACGGCACGTCGCGTGAGTCGCTGAGCGTGAGCGGCGGCAACTCGCAGTTCTATTCGTCCTGGGGTGGCTCGTACTTCGATACCAAAGGCTTTTCGTCCGCTGATCGCCGGATGGGCAACACCGAGAAGGATGCCTTTCACTTGGGCAACTTGGCCGGTCGCATGGGGTGGACGCCGTACAGCAATCTCGACGTCGATTTCGTCTTTCGCATGAATCGCGCCGACGCCAACATCGACGACACCGGCGGACCCGGCGCTGACGACCCGAATCAAAAGAACTACACCGAGCAAATCGCGACGCGCTTGCAGCTTCGCTACGAAGGCGCGGCCGAGATCTGGGAGCAAAAGCTCTCGTACAGCACGGCCCATCACCATCGTCAGAACAACGACCCCACGGATCTCCCGGCGCATCCGGACGACTCGTTCTTCAGCAAATTCAATGGCTTCACGCAACTCATCGATTGGCAGCACAACTTCCGGCTACTCGAGAACAACACGTTGACCGTGGGCGCGAACTATCTGCAAGAAGATGGCGACTCGCGTTTCACGGGCACGTCGATCTTTGGTCCGTTCGATGGCAACTCGGGATCGCGACAGCTGCGCGACGCGGCGATCTATGCCCAGGACCAGATCAACATCGGCGACCGTTGGTTCACGACCTTCGGCACACGGCAAGATCATTACAGCCAAGCGGGAACAGCCTCGACGTATCGCGTGACCACGCTGTATCGCATGCCCGGCACCGAGACCGCCTGGCGTGGCAGCATCGGCACGGGCTTCAAAGCCCCGACGATCTTTCAACTGTTCGACGCCTTCTCGGGCAATCAGAATTTGCAGCCCGAGGAGAGCAAAGGCTGGGACGTGGGGCTTGAGCAGCCGTTGCTCGACAACGATGTCATTCTCGGCGCCACGTACTTTCGCAACGACTTCGACAACCTGATCGACTTCAACCCACAAACGTTCCGTTACTTCAACGTCGGTCAGGCCCAATCGCATGGTGTCGAGGTGAGCAGCTTCTATCGCTTGACCGAGCAGTCCGACGCGACATTGACCTACACGCATCTCGACACGCGCGATCGGGCCACCGATCTGCCGCTGCTCCGCCGTCCGCGCGATCGCGTGAGTTTGATCCTGAATCGCAAACTGCTCGACAACCGGGTCAACTGGAATGTGTCGTTCAACTACATCGGTCAGCGGTTCGATCGCGACTTCAATCAGTTCCCCGCCCCGCGTGTGGTGCTGCATCGCTACATCGTGATCAACTCCGCCTTGACCTACGATGTCTCACCGCGCGTGCAGTTCTTTCTCCGCGGCGACAACTTGACCAACGAGGTCTATCAAGAGGTGTTCGGCTTCGGCACCGCCGCGATCTCGGGTTATGGCGGTGCGACGGTGAGTTGGTAGGGGACGGGTGAGTAGGTGCGCATCGTATCCATCACGCTCCGCGTGATGGCGGTGGATGCGGTTGTTGATTGTTCTTGAAGAACCCTTTGAGCCAAGTCTGTTCTTGCGCCCATCACGCTGAGCATGCTCGGTACTCTTTTGGGTCAACCCGAGATGAGCAAGCCTGAGGCTTGCTCTACTAGGGAAAGCCGAGGCGAGTGGTTAACTGCGCGAGGACTTCGTCGTCGCTGGGATACGCGCTCGCGGCGAAGGCGCGGAGCGGGATCGGCACTTCGTCCATGCGATAAGCAGTGCCCGCGCGATGAATGCCGTACACCGCGGTCGTAATCCGCACCGAGGCTGGCAACGTGGCGCGGCCCGGCGAGTACGGATAGTCGAGCGCAATCGTTGGTATCGCACGCAACCGGGCGAGCGCACGATCGCTCAGGGCCGGCGTGCCATACTGAGGCGGTGCGGTCGATTCGCTCCCCACGAGCAGGCAACTGTCGACTTCGCCGCGCTCCAAGAGGTCGTTGGCGGTGTACTCGCCCGGGTAATACCGCGGATAACCTCGCGCTAAGTTAACGCTGAACGGATAGCCGGTCTGCCAACAGAGCACGGCATCGGCGCCGGCCACGTCGCCGTAGATCCGCATGCGCTTGGCGTGAAAGCGAGTGATGGCGTTCAAGTCGGTGACCAGCCGCAACAGAGCTTCGACATTAGCATGACCCACGGGCGGCTGCGTCAAGCCAAGCCCGAAGAACACCACACCGCACTTGCACTCACGCATCCGCTGGGCCAACGACCGCAGTTCGTCGAGATTCGCACCGGTCTCGGCGCCCGCGGTGGGCTCGATGCCTTGGATCAACGCGCGGAGCGTCCACAATGCGGCGAAGTCATGACCGGGCTTGATCTGCACAAACACGTCGGCCTGTTCGCGCGTTTTGGTCGCTTCGATATCGACGACCACCAACGTGCGCTGGCTCGCGTCGCCCGGCAAGAACATCGCGCTCGGATGTCGCGAATAACGTTCGAGATGCCGCGGGTGACTCACCACGGGGTTCGAGCCCCAGAAGATCACGAGATCGGCCCGATGGCGAATCTCACCGAGCGACGCCGTCGATTCGCCGACCGCTTGCACGGCCATGATCGACTGCGCGTGGCAGAGCGAGGCGGTGGTGTCGATCGTCGCTCCCAGATGATCGGCCAAGTGCGTGGCGGCCCGTTGACCGGGCGTGCTGCTCCGCGAGAGACCATAGACGAGCGGTATTTGCGAGTTGCGGAGGATCTCGGCGGCGCGATCGAGCGCGGCATCGAGCGTGACCGGTTGTCCGTCAATCTCGGCCAGTGCCGGACGAGCCGTGAGCTGCAGCGGCAGCCGTTCCTCGGCCAGCGGGCAATGCGGTTCGAGCTTTGCAATCCGTTCGCCGCCGGTGGTCGGATCGGGCTCGAGCGTCACGCGCAGATCGTCA
>JAEUIL010000620.1 GCA_016794255.1 Planctomycetaceae bacterium
TTGACCAAAGCACTGCCACCGCTGGCCGAGTTGCCGGCGGTGAGCGTGAGCGTGCCGAGCGTCTCCTTAGCGACGCCGGCAAAGATGGTCGTCCCTGTCGTAACCATGCCGTTCGAACCGCCAACGGTCGCAAAGCCAATCGCGTTGGCGTCACGCTGGCCGAGATCGTTCTTGAAGACGATCATGTAGGCCGCGCCGCTGGTGCTCGTCGTACTGCCAGTTACCGTCACGTTCCCGGCGCCAATCGAAGGCAATGCTTCCAAAGCCGCTTGGATGGTGCCACTGGTGGAGAAATTGGCACTGCCGTGAACGAGAATTTGCGTGCTGAAACCTCCAAAGCTGAGGCGATAATTCGTGGTCGGGCCAGCACCGCCCGAGAAAACGAGATTCATCGCTTCATTGCCGCCGCCGCCCAAGGTGTTGATCGGCGTGATGGCCGCGAGCGTTGTGGCATTGGTGGCAAAGGTGAGGTTCGGGGCATCGATCGCACCCAGATCACCTTTAAACGTCACCAAAATGGTCCCGTTGGTCACCGCCGAAGTGCCGAGGTCGCCGCCCAATACCTGCACGTTTCCAGCGCCACCAATCGTCGGAATCGCGCCCAGATTCGCCTGCACGTCGCCGCTGGTAATGGTCGTCGAGAAATCCAAGGGAGCGCCCGAATGCGTGCCAAACACCAGTCGCACACTACCCGTGCTCGTCGTACCCAGGAATTGCAGCACCTGAGTTTCGTTGCCAAAGCCTTCGACGAGCGTTTGCGTCGTGGGAGGTATGGCCACAATACCGGTCAATACCGAACCACTCGTTCCCACGCCGATCTGCGGAAGGTTGGTGTTCGCGAGTTGGTTTTGGAACGTGATGCGGAAGTCACCGTTGCTACCGCTGACGGCGACATTGCCAACGCCGATCACGGGCAGAGCCTCGAGCGCCGACTGGATGTCGCCGGCGGTTGAGGTGGCCACGAGACTCGAGGTGGTGTAGTTCGCGAAGTTGAGCGTGTAACTGCCACCCGCGGTGGTGGGAGCGTAGATCAACCGTTGCACTTCGCTATTGGCAAGTGCGGCGCTCGACATATCGAGCGTGCCGGAATTGTTGAGCACTAAATTGACGGCGTTGCCAATCTGATCGCGTCCAGCCAATGCGCCATAAATAATCTGAGCCGGCGCACGACCATCGCCTACGGTCAACGTCATCGCGCCACCACCCGGGTTGGGCAAAGCTTGGGCCGTACCGGTCTTGCTCAACCGTAGATTGCCGGCCAGATCGAGCAGCGTGCTGTTCGTGGCAACGATGTTGGCGAAGTCACCAGCCAACTCCAACTCGCCGCCGCCCACCTTGACGATGTTGATGTTATTGACGTTGGCAAACGCCAATCCGCCGTCGATACGCAACGTGCTACCAGCGTCCACTCCGACAGCCGTGTTCGTGGCCAGCAAAGTAGTTACCGTCTGAGCCGAACCCGGCGAAGCGGCAATCGTGTTGGTACCCGAGATGGAACGCAAGCCACCGGTGCCGTAAATCACACCGGCATAAGCGCGGGCTCCCGAATAATTCTGGCCGCTGCCGCTGACCGAGAACTGTTCGTCGGTAAACGTGAGACCGCCACTCAACTCCAAGGCGGCGCCCGCAGCGACGGTGGTGCCGAACTGGCCCGTCACGATCGACGGCACACCAAGGGCGGTGTTGCTGGTCACCAACACGGGCCCCGCGTTGATGGTCAACGTCTCGAGGAACGAATTGTTGCCCGAGAGCACGAGGCGCCCCAAGCCCGCCTTGGCGAGCGTGGTACCGGTGGGAAACAGACTGCCCTCGCTAAGAATGTTGGCGTTGACGACCAAGTCGTTGGCGGCCGGGCTGTCAAAGACCGTGATCGTACGACCGGCCTGGAGCGTACCAGCCGAAAGCGACGCGGCGTGTGGCGAGAACGAGAGCGTGCCCGAAACCGATGCCGCCGGCGCTGCGGAAGGCAGGCCACCAAAATTCGTCGTGGTGACATTGCCAATCACCAGCATATTGTTTCCGGTCAGGACGTTACCAGCCGCCGCCGGACCCTGCGCCAAAGTTAGCGTCGAGACGGCGTTGGTCGCATTGGTGGGAGTGATGATGTCCATCACTTTGCCACCCTCGGCCAAGGTGGTAATCAACGGCAACGGGGCGGTGGGATTCAAAACCATATTCACATTGTTGAGCTGCAGCAACGGTTGGTCGGCACCGCCGAGACGATCGGTGAACTGCACCACGAAGCGGCCGGCCGTCCCCGAGACAGACACGTTGCCCACGCCAATCGACGGCAATGCCGCGAGCGCCGTTTGCACATCAGCCGCGGTCGCAGTCGGCGCGGTGAGGTTGCCGGTCGTCTGACCGTTGAAGACGAGGTTGAAAGCGCCGGATGTGGCGTTGTAGGCAATCAGCTGGGTATCATCGCTATTGCCACCTTCGCTCGTGGGCGTAATCGACAAGGCGGCGGTGCCTGCGAGTCCCGTCAGCGCCAAACCTGACACGCCACCTTGGTTGAGGCCGCCCTGGCCACCTTGGAAAGTGACGTAGTAGAGCGGACCGGAAACGCCAACCGCAGTCGCCCCCATCAAGCCGGCGGTGTTGGCAGCTGTCACGTTCACGTTGCCCACGCCGACGAGCGATTCCAAAGCTTGCCGCAGCGATGTGGCATTAAACCCGCCCGTCAGTAAAGCTGTCGACTGACCGCGGAATACCAATTGAGCCGTCGTGGCACCGCTCGGGAGGTTGTTGATGATGAACGACTCATTCGCAGCTCCGCCACCTTGCTGGATGGTCTGAACCAACAGCGTGCCGCTGGTTCCCGAAAGGCCGGCGGGGTCAAAAGCAATCTGATTGACGCCCGCGGTGCTATTGAAAGTAATGATGTAATTCCCCGGCGCGCCGCTGACCGTAACGCCTCCCGCGGCAGTGATCGTCGACAACCCATTGAGAGCCGTTTGCACATCGCCGGTCGATGCACCAAACGCCAAACCCGTCGCCGATTCACCATTGAACGCCAAGTTGAACGTGCCGCCCGTGGCCGTGAAGAGGACCTGCTGGGTTTCGTTAAGCGACAACCCTTGTTGCACGACCGTGGCTTGGTCGGAGAAGCCAAACACCGTTAACGGAGCTGCCGTACCGCCCACCAAGGCATTTTGGAATCCGATCGCGGGTACATCCCGATTCGCCAAACCGGCAGTAAACGCAACGTAGTAATTTCCCTGCTGCCCGCTGACGGACACGTTGCCGACGCCGACGGTGCTCAAGTTTTGGAGCGCAGACGACACTTCCGCCGGAGTGGCCAAGAAACCGATGCTGCCGGTGGTTTGGCCAGCAAACGACAGAGTGAAGGTACCGCCGGTCGCATTCGTGAAGCGAACGTTTTGGATCTCGCTATTGGCAACCGGCGTGGCACTGGAATCGAACTGACCCGTGCTGTTGACGGTGATGGCCGAGACACCGTTTTGAATCTGCTCAGCCTGCAGTAGGACGAGCTTGTCGGCGTTTTGAGCACCGATGTTGTCACCCACGACGATTGCACCCCGCAAAGCATCCACGCCCGGTGCCTTGTTCAGTTCGAGCGTGCCGCCGGCGATCAGCACCGAGCCGATGTAGTTCGGGTCGTAACCGCTGAACCGCAACGTACCGTCGCCGACTTTCACTGTGTTGCTCGCGGCGGTGAAAATCGACGTGCCACCCAACGCCGAATGCACATAGGAACCTACGATATCCAACGAAGAACCAGCATCGACGCCCACAAAAATCGTGTTGGCAGCGCTGCCGGAGCGCATATCGACCATGCCGAGCCAGGTGTTATTGCCACTGACGTTGCGCAAAGCCCCGTTGAAATCATTCAACTGCCCAGTCAAACCGGCTGCGCCCGTCGCGTAGTTGATCACCAACCGCTTGCCACTGACGGTGATGTTATTGGCCAGTTCCAGAGCGGCTCCGGCGTTGACAATCACGTTGCCGGCGGTCGATGCGCCTGCAATGTCGTAGCTGTTACCGAGCGCCAGATTGCTGGCTGCCCGCAGAATACCGGCACCCACCGAAGCGAAACCGGTGAACATGTTGTTGCCGCTGAGCACCAAGGTACCGATACCCGCTTTGCTGAGGGTACGACCGGCGGCGCTCTCACCCAAGGCTCCACTGATGGTCGCCCCGACGGCTGGGTCATCGACTTGAATGATGGCATTGCCGGTCAAGTTACCGAAGCCGCCAATGTTCAGAGCGTTCGTACCGCCGAAGTCGCGACGGCCACCTAGTGTCAGGGTAAACGCGCCGACGTTCAGGCCATTACTGATCGTGCGATCGCCACCCTGAGCGAGCAACTGCGAGTTGCCCGTGACATTGACGCCACCTGTGCCGAACGCTGTATTGCTACCGATGGCGATGCCGCCAGCGCTGAGTGTGGTGCCAAAGATGCCGGCCGTTTGTGTAGTTACGGTAAGCGCGGCACCCGTGGTGGCATTGAAAGCACCGAGCGTCGTTACATCCGCTCCGCCCAGGCCACCTTGGAATGTGACGCTGAAACCGGAGCCAGAACTGGCCACCACCACGTTGCCACTTCCGATGGTCGGCAGCGCTTGCAGCGCCGCTTCGATTGCTCCTAGCGTTGTTGTTCCCTGAGTAAATGTCGCTGTGGTAGCACCGTTAAATGACAGCTGGAACATAACCCCCGCGGATGGAGCCAACGACTGAACTTCGTTCCTGCCACCAAACGTATTGTTGCCGCTGAGGGACAAGATACCGGTGCCTGCCTTAGTCAGTGCGTTGCCCGCCACGGTACCGCCAATGTTCGCTGTGACCACGAAGTCATTGAAAGCTGGGCTATCCACCACGGTGATCGTGCGATTGGCCGCCAGGAAATTCAAATTGCCCGCGACGGTCGGGCTAGCTCCAACGTTGTTCGTAATGCTGGCGTTGTTGGCCAGTTCAATGGTGCCGGTGCCGGTATTGATCGTACCGCCCGTCAACGTCGTCGCATTCGTGTTAAGCCGGAGTGAACCGCCGCCAGCGCTGTTGTCGAGCACGCCGTCCACCATGGTCAGGTTGGCAATCGTTTCGCTGTGGCCATTGATGTCGAAGCGACCATCGCGATTGATCGTGAACAGGATGCCGTTATTGAGTTGATCGTTACCAGCACCGGTCAAACGCAAGACGGCCGTCCCCTGACCGGCCAAGCCGGTGTTATCGCCGATGAACGGACTCGTGGTAAAAGCGTTGACATTGGCCGACTTGTTGAGTTCCAAGGTGCCTTGATTGACATTGACGGTGCCGGCACCGGGATTGGAGGCCGAACCGCTCAAGGTCAAGGTTCCCAGGCCGTCTTTGACCAAGCCACCGGTAAAGGTCACCGTGCCGTTGAAATCCAACCGACTGGCGGGATCGTCGACCGCCACCAAACTAGCCGCAGCCACCGTCACGGCGGTCACACCGGTGCCCCATGTGCTGTTACCCGAGATCACTCGCAAAGCACCGCTATCATCCACGCCTGTGCCCGTCAGTAAGGCGCTGGCAATGGCCCCACGGCCATCACGCACGGAGGTCGGTGCGGCAATGGTGCCGTCGGTGTTGTTGGTTGCGGTCAACGAGGCGACATTCGAACCCAGGCCCAACGCTCCCAGCGAAGTGGCGGCCACGCTTAGTTGCGTGGTGCTCAAAAGTCCGTTGGCACCCACGAATTGAATCGCATAGCGGGTGCTCGTGCCAAATGTGGCGCGCGAAACAAACGTTTCCAAGCCGTAATTCTTCAGCGACGAAAGGTTATTCAGTGCGGCTTGCACTGCGGCTGCGGAGGCGTTGTAAGGCAGAGCGGTGGTCGTGGCACCGCCGATAGCGAGCGTGAAATCACCTGACGTGGCGCCATCGATCGTGACGGTTTGCACTTCGTCGCGCACGCCACCACCCGCGATCGATAACGCCTCGTTACCAATCGTGAGATTATTTTCCAGTTCCAAAGCGGCACCGGTATTAACCACGACGCCGCCCGCGGTGGAACCAAAGGCACCGCTGGTTTGAGCTCGTACAACACCCTGATTGACCGTGAGCGAGCCGCTATAGCCGCTATTGGCCGCGGGATTGAGCGTGAGCGTACCGCTCAGTTCCTTGCGGACCGTGCCCGTGCCTTGAATGTTGGATGTGATCGTTAAGCCGCTACCAAGCTCGGTTTGGATCAGGGCGTTACCGGCGCTGAAGTTCAGCGCCGTGGTATTGATCGTGTTGTTGCCACCGACATTGACGAGTTTGGCACCTTGATTCGACGTGAGCGTGAAGGCGCCATCGATCGTGAGACCGTCGCCGACAAGCATCAAGCTGTTGATCGTCCGGTTGGCAGTCAACGTTTGGCCGTTTGTGGCTTTGACATTCTGCGTGGCCGTTGCCGTGTTGATATCGGTCACAAATGGCGCGGCCGAGATACCATTAGCGCCGTGAGTCACGAAGTCCAAGCCATTGGCCCCCACCAGTAAGGCGTTAACCAGGGTATTGTTCACGTTGGCGGGAGTTGTGGCGAAGATCAACTTATTGTTCGCGGTGCCGAGATCATCGGCCCCGCCGACAAACGTACCGGTCCCACCGGCTCCGAATGTCAGACTCGCGGCATTCACCTGCAACGCCTGGCCCGTTTGGTTGGTCATCTTGATCGTGCTGGGCTGATTGGCAGCCGCATTCAAGGTCAACGTGCCGATCGTTTCGTTCACAGCCGCGCTACCATTGCCGATGAACTCGAGGGTGCCGCCCGCCATCGTGATCGCCGGGAAGGTCGTCGGGCTGATGGCATTGGCAAGCCGATCATTATTGACCGCGGCGCTATTGTCGACGATGAACGACGCGTCCGCCGAAATCGTGATGCCGGTCGCACCACGGAGCGTGCCGTTGGCACCAGCAACCGACACGATGCCGGCTTGGGGCTGGACCAAACCGGTGAAGCTATTGTCGCCAGTCAGTTGCAAATGACCGGTGCCCGTCTTGTTGAACTGGACCGGAGCACCGCCGATATCGGCGGAGATGAGCAAGTCCACCGAACGACCGCCGTGAACCGAATCGGGAACGGAAATCGTGCGATTGCCCGCAGCCCCCAAATCCAAGAGGCCTGCGATCGTCGCCGCGGGTGCGGTGTCGGTAATCACTGGCGCAACACTCGCGACACCGCTCACGTAGTTGACTAGGCTCAAAGCACTTGTAGCCACCAGTACGTTGTTCCCGGTATCGACGAGCGCCGAGTTGTTGACCCCACGGGTCAACGTCAACGACGTGACTGCTTCCGGCGAAACGCCAATCGTGTTCGTGCCGGCTGCGATCACCGGAACCGAACCACTAGTCAAGCTCACGTTGAACGGCACGATTGCCGATACGTCGCGATTGCCCAAGTCGCCGGTAAAGCGAATCACAAAGCCTGTGTCCGTGTTTCCATTCACAACGACATTGCCCGCGCCAATGGTCGGCAGCGATTCGAGGGCCGATTGCACCGCAATCGCGCTTCCTGTGGCGGCGATATTGGCCGTGGTCATGCCGTTAAACGCCAAGCGGAAATTACCGCCGGTGACATTAAAGAGTTGAACCGTTTGCTGCTCGTCACCGAAATTGTTGCCCTGCACAACCGTAGTCGTCGCGCCAGCTGCAGTTGCGCTCAGGTTGCTTGAAGTCAGTTGATCGAAGTTCGTGCCCAAACCGTTCGCAATCGTGGCGCTAAAATTGCCAGGTGTGCCGCTGACGGTAAATGTCGCACCGCTGGTTCCCGCAATCGCTTGCAAGGCCGATTGCACTGCACCGCTGGTGGCATTGAACGCCAACGACGACGTCGTGGCAAAATCGGTTCCGGCCGTGGGATCGCGATCAAACACCAATGTGTAGTTACCGGACGTTGCGGTGAACGAGATCGTCTGGACTTCATTGATCACATCGACCACGTCACTGGCCGTTAGCGGATCAAAGTTGGTGAACAACCCATCCGCGATCGTGGCGGTAAAGTTGCCGGGTGTGCCGCCAACAGTGAACGTCGCACCGCTAGTTCCGGCAATCGCCTGCAATGCAGCCTGCACAGCACCGCTCGTGGCGTTAAACGCCAATGCCGATGTCGTGGCATTATCGACCCCGAACGTCGGATCACGATCGAACACTAACGTGTAACTGCCGGCCGCCGCGGTGAACGAGATCGACTGAATCTCGTCTAGTGCGAGCGTATCGCCATCTTGCACTGTGGCGATTGTAACCGGTGCCGAAGTTGTCGTGCCGTTCTGAGTCGTAAGAATTGAGACCGCTGTCGTGGTGGCGAGGGTCGAAGCATCAAGCGTCAACTCAGCCACGTCTTGATTGGCGAGAGCACCGGTGAAATAGACGCCGAAGTTCCCCGGCGTGCCGGTGACGACGACGTCTCCAGGGGCAATGTTCGACAGCGCCTCGAGGGCCGTTTGCACAGTAGCCGCGGTGGCATCGAACGCGATTCCCGCCGCCGTTTGGCCGTTGAAGCCGAGTGCGTAAGTCCCGGAGTTGGCGCTGAAGACGACCCGTTGGGCCTCGTTGAACTGCGCCCCATCGCTTTGCTGGGCAAACGTGAGTGAGGCAGCCGTAAAGCCGGCGTTGTTCAAAAGCAGTTGCGGCAGGTTGATCCCGGCCAGATTGTTGTTGAACACGATGCTGTAGGTGGCCGTCGATGAGGCAGTCGCCGGGCCGATGACCGTGACATTCCCCGCACCAATCGTGGCGATGTTTTCCAGCGTGCTTTGCAAGGTACCAGCGGTGACCGCGGTCCAATTGATCGACGACGACCGAGCGCCGCCCAAATCGAAGATCGCCGAACCGTTCGAGGCACCTACGAGCGTGATCTGCTGCACTTCGCGACCGATACCGGAACCCGGCGACGCAATCGTCGGTTGAGTGCCGGTTCCCGAGGCTACGAGTTGCGGCACGTTCGCCAAGCCCAGACTGTTACGGTAAATGACGCTGAAACCACCACTAGTGGGATTGCCGATTACGGTCACATTACCCGCACCCACGCCGCGGATATTTTCAATGGCGGTTTGGATACTAGCTGAACTCGCTGTGGAGTAGGTACCAATGGTCGACGATGAACTGGCACCGTTAAGGCTGAAGACCACGGCGGCCGCGTTAGTCGCCACCCCCAG
>JAEUIL010000701.1 GCA_016794255.1 Planctomycetaceae bacterium
GGACGTCGGAGCACGAACGCGAGTGAGTTGGAATACCCGACGGTGTGGCGATCGTGTCTCGCCGCACGTTGTTGTCGTCGCTGTCACTCGCGCTCAAGCGGCTGCAATTCAACTCGTCGTACTCAAGCGATGTTTCACGACGATCGCCAGCTATTCGTTCCGACATTCCGAGCCGTCCGTTTGTTGAAATTAGCAGAACCTGCAGTGGTACCAACTGCACGAACCGTTTCGCTCAACAAGCCGTCCGGTGAGTTCGGCCAGCGGTCGCAGTCATGTGTCCCAAAGCGGTATAAACGGGCCGAGTGAGTCGGCGTCGGAATACTCACACCTCGGGGACTTTTTCTACGGCAGAGCAAGAACACTCGCACCGTGGAACGTTAACGACCCTCTTCATGACTCGGTTGAATCAGCTTGGGGCACGATAGGCGATCGCGATGAGTGTTGTCCAACGGGAATGTGGCCACGTCGAAGAATATTTAGCCCACGGTGATTACACCGTGGGGTTGCAGCGCGATTGATGTGGCGCTCTCGGGGTGTGATCCGGGTAGGCGCGAAACCGCAAGCGAAGGACGGACGAAGCAGATGTGGTAAGTCCAGGCACGCGAGACGCGTGCCCAACGTTTAATGCGTGCCCAACGGGGGTTATGCTTCGCGGTGAAATGCGATGTGCCGCTTCCAGCGTTGATCGTCGCTCTTGGGATAGTCGGTGCGGAAGTGAACGCCGCGACTCTCTTCACGCTGCTTGGCCGCGTAGATCATCAGTCGGGCCACGGTCAGCATGTTCTGCAACTGCCACCCCTGCGGATCGTTGAACTGCTTGCGCAACACATATCGGCACCACTGGTCGATCGATTGCGCGGCATCTTCGAGCGACGTACCCTCGCGACGCACACCAACGTCACGCCACATCAGACTTTGCAGCGAGTTGCGAATGTCGACTAAGTCGAGCGTCTCACCGCCGACCACTTCGACGCGTGGATTCTCGAGCGGCTCGACATGAAAATTGTCGTCGAGCTTGGCCGCCTCGGCACTCGCGCCCTCGCCGGTGTGCGCGCCGTAGACCAAGCCTTCGAGCAAGCTGTTGCTCGCCAGCCGGTTCGCGCCGTGCAGGCCGGTGCTGGTCACCTCGCCCGCGGCCCACAAGCCTGGTACGGCCGTGCGGCCCTGCAAGTCGACCGTCACGCCGCCAATCATGTAATGAGCGCCGGGCCGCACGGGGATGCGATCTTTGGCGATATCAATGCCGAACTCGGCGCACGACGCCGCGATGCCCGGAAAGCGGCTGCGAACGCGACTCGGGTCGAGATGCGACAGATCGAGATACACGTTCGGATGCCGGTTTTTTTCCATCTGATTGACGATCGCTTGGCTCACGACATCGCGTGGAGCAAGCTCGCCCCGCGAATCGTAGTCGGCCATGAACCGATAACCGGCGCGATCGACGAGCCGGGCCCCCTCGCCGCGCATCGCCTCGGTGATCAGGCTGCGACTGCTACCGGCGATATACAACACGGTCGGATGAAACTGCATGAACTCCATATCGCGCAGCTCGCAGCCGGCTCGATACGCCAGGGCGTGACCATCGCCCGTGGCGACCGGTGGATTGGTAGTCTCGCGATAGATTTGGCCAGCGCCGCCCGTGGCGAGAATGGTTTGCTTGGCCCAGACGAGTGTCTTGCCGTGTCGTTCGTTCCAGACGAGCGCACCGCGACAGACGCCGTCGATCGTGAGCAGATCGATCGTGAATGTGTTGGGCCAGGCGAGCAGATTGGGCAGTCCGGTCGCGGCGTCGATCACGGCCCGCATGACTTCTTTGCCCGTGGCATCGCCCAAGGCATGCACGATGCGATCGTGACTGTGCCCGCCCTCACGACCCAAGGCAAGCCCGCCGGCGGAGTCTTCGTCGAAATGAGCTCCCCAGCCGATCAGTTCTTTGATCCGCTCGGGCGCTTCACGGACGACCATCTCAACCACTTCCGGATCACACAGCTCGCCGCCGGCCGTGAGCGTGTCGGCCACGTGGTTCTCGAAACGATCTTCGGGATCGAGCACACCGGCGATGCCCCCTTGGGCGTAGTTGCTGTTGGACTGCGTGAGCCGATCCTTGGCGACGACCAGGACGTTCATCTTGCGGTCAATGGCGAGTGCCGCCCGCAGACCCGCGAGGCCGCCGCCGATGATGAGCACATCGGTGAAATGGTGTGGGATCCGCTTGGGATGAAACGGGACGAGATAACGCGGCACAAGCATGAGAGCGTCCGAGGGGGGACTGACATCGGGGCTCTTTGATTCTAGTCCCTCGGCAATGCGACGACAGCCAGCGATCCGCAGATTCCGCGCCGCAAAACCACTCGATCCACTTGGCGAAGTCACCCTGCCCGCGGTAGGCTGACGGGCATGAATACCGACACTGCTCTCGCTCAAGTTGCGGCGGCTCGCGCTGCCGGCAAGATCACCGACGGCGCCGAGAAAAACCTTCGGGCCTGGCTCACTGAACCGCGCTATGCCGACTATGTGCCGCAGGTCATCGAGCACGTCACGGCCGAGAAATGGGCGACGCTCGACGACGTGTTTTGGACCGTCATTCCGTTCGGCACCGGCGGTCGCCGCGGCAAGATGTACCCCATCGGGTCGAACGCCATCAACGATCGCACGATCGGCGAAAGTGCCCAGGGTTTGGCCGAGTACGTGCTTGAACATGGAGCGGCGAGCGGCCCGTTGGCGTGTGCCATTGCGTATGACACTCGGCATCGTTCGCGCGACTTCGCCGAGTTGTGTGCCGAGATCATGGTGGCGAACGGCTTCACGGTTTATTTCCTGGATGGCTACCGCAGCACGCCCGAGTTGTCGTTCGCGGTGCGGATGAAACGCTGCTCGTGCGGCATTATGGTCACGGCGAGCCACAACCCGCCGAGCGACAACGCGGTAAAAGCGTATTGGTCGACGGGCGGTCAGTTGCTTCCGCCGCACGACAAAGGCGTGATCGATCGCGTGATGAGTGCGCAGGCGATCCAGCGCGTGCCGTTCGCGCAGGCCGTCGCCGATCGCAAGGTGATTTTGTGTCAGGACGAAGTCGACGCCGCGTATCAGCAAAACGTGGTGGGGCAAAGTGTCGCCGGGCCACGTGACTTGAAGGTGATTTACTCGCCGATGCATGGTGTCGGAGCGGCGAGCGTGATGCCGGTGCTCAAGTCGGCCGGGTTCGCTGATGTCGAGCTGTTCGCACCTCACGCCGAGCCCAACGGCGATTTTCCGAATGTTCCCGGCCATGTCTCGAATCCCGAGAATCCCGCGACCTTCGATGCGATGATCGAGCGCGCGAAGGTCACCGGAGCGGACTTGATTTTATCGACCGACCCCGACGCCGATCGGCTTGGCTGTGCGGCTCCGCTGGCGAAAGGCAAGCCGTGGAAGACGTTCACCGGCAACCAGATTGCGGCGCTGTTGGTCGATTATCTGCTCGAACGCAAGTTCGGTCGCGGCAAACGGGCTCCCGCGGGTTGCAAAGACTACGTCGTCAAAACGCTCGTCACGACCGAGATGATCCGCCGCATCGCCGATTCGTACGGAGTGCGGACCTGCGGTGACCTGCAAGTCGGCTTCAAGTACATCGCCGGCACGATGGACGCCGAGGGGCCGGAGAGTTTCGTGTTTGGTTGCGAAGAGTCGCACGGGTACCTCGTCGGTCAGTATGCACGTGACAAGGATGCGACCGTCGCGGCGCTGTTGCTCGCCGAGTTGGCGGCGAAGTGCAAGGCGGCGGGGCAAACCCTGCACGAGAAACTCGATTCGCTTTACTGGCAGCACGGCTGTCACATCGAGTCGCAAGTGAATTTGACGATGCCCGGCAGTGACGGCATGGAGAAGATGCGGCGACTGATGGAAGGGTTGCGAACCGCGCCGCCACGTGAGTTGGCCGGGTTCAAGGTGACCCGCTCGCGCGACTATCAGAACCTCGTCGAGTCGACCCCCGGCGGCGCGGCGAAACCGTTCACAGGTCCCAAGGGGGACATGGTCATTCTCGATCTGGCGGCCGAGGGAAACTACGTGGCCGTGCGGCCGTCGGGTACCGAGCCCAAGGTGAAGTTCTATCTCTTTGGTTACGAGCCGGCCGAGCAGTTGCACGATCTCGAAGCGACCAAAGCCGAGTTGAGCGAGCGTGTGAAGCGCATCGGCGCGGATTTGTCGAAGGCATGAGCGACCGTGTCTTCCGTAGGACGGGTCTCCAGGCCCGTCCGGTGAGGACGTTGCTCGAAAAAGAGCCACCATCACGCTCCGCGTGATGGTGGCTGACGAGTTGGATGATGTTGAGTTGAGAGTCATTGGCGCCGAGTCGGTTCGAGCGCGCATCACGCGGAGCGTGATGGATACTCTTTTTAGTTTTGCGATACACACGGACGGGACTGGAGACCCGTCCTACGGAAGAATGAGAAACAAGGATCGATCATGGCTCAACCGCGTGTGCTAGTGCTGCGGGCTCCGGGGACGAACTGCGATCTGGAGACGGCGTATGCCTTCGAATTGGCCGGTGCCAAGACCGAGCGCTTGCATATCAACCGGTTGCTGGAAAAGCCCGCGGCGTTTGCCGAGTTCCAGATTCTGTGCCTCCCCGGCGGCTTCAGCTTTGGCGACGATCTCGGCGCTGGTCGCATCTTGGGGAGCATGATGCGGTCGCACTTGGCCGATGCGTTGCGAGAGTTCAAGGCGGCGGGCAAACTGATCTTGGGGATCTGCAATGGCTTTCAGATCCTGGTCAAGTCGGGCATTCTCGTCGACGACGATCCCGCGACCGGGTTGCCGCCGGTGACGCTCACGTGGAACGACTCGGGCCGGTATCAAGACCGCTGGGTCAAGCTGCGCACCTCCAGCAGCAAGTGCGTGTTTTTTGCTGGCATCGAGAGCATGTATCTGCCGATCGCGCATGCCGAGGGGAAATTCGTCCCGCGCGATGGCGGCGTGCTATCACAGCTCGACGCGGCCGGGCAACTGGCGCTGCGTTACGATGGCAATCCGAACGGAGCGATTGCCGATGTGGCGGGCGTGTGTGACAGCACGGGTCTCGTCTGTGGATTGATGCCGCATCCCGAGCGCCACGTCGATACGACGCAGCATCCGCGTTGGACTCGGGGCGAGTCGGGCCCGGTCGGCGATGGTCTGAAGATCTTTCAGAACGCTGTGGCGTATTGGAACTAGGTCGCGTCCGGGGCGGGAACGACAATCTTTCTAGTTAACGCGCGTCCGGCGCGTCTCGTTGCTACTGCGGGTCGCCTAGCAGCGTGTTGGTTTATTCCGTTGCACGGGCATCTTGCCCGTGATTTGTGCTGAGAATCACGGGCAAGATGCCCGTGCTACGGATATCTCAACGGCCTGCTAGGGATTGGGTAGTGATACCGTTGGGGAATGTGTGCCATGTCCACGTCTGCGTGGACATGCGTTTCCGCCGAGAAGCCTGCCCACGCGGACGTGGGCAGGGCACACGAATCTGTCTAAACGCAGCGCTCCGCTGGGTTGATCGCGTGCCAGCAGCGATATGCGGTCTCGTTACAATCGTTATAACCGGCACAATTGCTGATCTTTAGCTGATTATTGTGCGCGGGACGAAATCAATTTTGGCGCGCTCGGCGCAGGGCGAACGACGCGGCTAACCCGCGATATCAGGCCAAAATGCACAGCAATTGTGGTCGGGCTTGACTGCTGCGACCCCGTTCGGTCCTACGACTGGAAAAACATTCTAAAGTCCTATGCCTGCGCCAATCGAAAACAAACTTGGAAGGCTTATCAGGCGCGGGTGACTAACCGCAGTTACGCGAACCTGATCGAGCCGGCAAGGGGGGAATCTTGCCGCATGCCTCGCCAAGGCACTCGTACGTTGGGACTTCGGTTCGGCGTCCGTGTCGCGCACAAGGCCCCCTCTCTGCCCGCACCGTTCGCACGGTGGCGATGGGCGGAGGTGATTGGAAATCCGTCAAGGACGATTCCGACGAATCTTTGCTTGCTACGGATTTTCACTGACTTCCGCATATCGCGCCGGACGATCGATGTAGTGATGGCACGGATCAGAGGGAACTGAGCCACCGCCGACAAGGAGCGAAAGCCGCAAGGCAAGAACCCAACCCAGTTGCATGAAGCTCGCCGGTTGAAAACCCACTGCCGGCCCGAAGGAGCGCGACGACCGCCGAGCGAATTGCAAGGGAACTTGCCCTCATCACGGGAACTAGAGCCTCCCGGGTGAGTTGACTTCCGAAACACAGCGTAATTGTATTGGAGAGCCTGCAATGAAGGTTTTCACGACTGGTCAGGTCGCCAAGATCTGTAAGGTGGCCCCGCGCACCGTCAGTAAATGGTTTGACTCTGGCCGCTTGAAGGGATACCGCATCCCCGGTTCACAAGACCGCCGCATTCCTCGCGAATATCTGATCAAGTTCCTCAAGGAGCATGGTATGCCCCTGGGTGACTTGGAAGATGAAGCGATGGCCAAAGTGCTCTTGGTCGGCCAAGACCAAGTGCTCATCGAGAACTTGAAGACTCAGCTTCCAGTCGAGCGTTCGTTCCGCGTGGCGGTTGCCGCCAGTGGTTTCGAAGCCGGCCTGCAAGCCGAGAGCTTCCATCCGGACTGCATCGTGGTCGATTTCTCGATCGGCCGCATCGAAGCGTTGCAGATTTGCCAAAATCTGCGTCGCAATCCGGAGTACACCGAGGTGATCTTGATTGCTCTGCTGCCCGATGACGGCAACAGCAACAGTTTCGATCGCTCGACGATTAACGAAACGTTCAAGAAGCCGTTCGACGTCGCGCTCTTGGCCGAGCGTCTCAAGACGTTGATCGGTTCGCGTAAGGAATTGGTTCGCTAAGCGAGTTCCCGCGTCAAACTCGCTTGGCTTTCGCCGAGAAATGCATCCCCGCCGTGGCAGACCCCCACGGCGGAATCGGAAGCAATGATTGGCTTATCGCTCTGCATGGCTCCCTCAGGTAGCCGAGGTGTGAACCGCCTCGGCTATCGCCGTTTATCGAGGGAGCTTCGTCCGCCATAGACTCGCCGCATCTCGTCGTCGCGAGTTTGACATCGCCCGGGCAGGGCGATAGTCTCGTGGTATGGCTGCCGAGCTTCACATTTCGCTGCCCGAGAGTTTGCTCGCCTGGGTGCAAGAACAGGCGACCGCCCAGGGATTGGCGTCATCGGCCGAGTTTGTTGTGCAAGTGCTAACCAACGAACGTCGCCGCCAACTGAAGTTGCGCGTTGAGCAAGAAATTCGTGCGGGGCTGGAAAGCGGGCCGGCGATTCCAATGACTGCCGACGATTGGGTGGCCATTCGCCGTGAAACGGAAGCTCGCATCAACGCCCGCTAAGGCGAGCCAAAAGCACGTAGCCTCTTTGCCGCTGCTCATGGGCAGACTTACGCGGCTGTAACGGGTACATTGGGACGCAAAGACAGCGTGACTCGCGGCAATGCAGTCGCAGTCTGGTTCAGTGAAGGATCTCCCGATGTCACAACTCTCTCATTTCGACGACTCCGGCGCGAGCCGCATGGTCGATGTCGGTCAAAAGCCGGTCACTCACCGCGTGGCCCGAGCCAGCGGTCGAGTGCAAATGCAGCCCGAGACGCTCACGCTGATCAAGAACCGCGGCCATGCCAAAGGCGACGTGCTCGAAGTCGCGCGACTGGCGGGCATCATGGCGGCCAAGCGAACCGGCGATCTGATTCTGCTCTGTCATCCGCTCCCGCTGGAGAGCGTGACGATCGACTTCACGTTCGTCGACGATTGCACCGTGGCCATCGAGTCCGAAGTGCGCGTCACGGCCCGGACGGGCGTCGAGATGGAAGCCCTCTCCGCCGTCAGTGTCGCCGCGCTCACCATCTACGACATGTGCAAGGCGGTCGATCGGTCGATGGTCATCGGTCCGATCCAACTCGAAGAGAAATCCGGCGGTCGCAGCGGACACTTCGTCCGCGAGACGTAGTTAAGCGCGAAACCGCAAGCGAGCTACTTACTCACCTACTCACTTACTCACCTGCCTTCTCCTCCTCCATGCACTTCCGCACCCGAGCCATCCACGTCGGTCAAGATCGCGATCCGCAAACCGGCGCGGTGGTCCCGCCGATTCATGTTGCCAGCACATTCGTTCAGCCCGGCGCGGGCGAGTGGGGGCAGTTCGACTATTCGCGCAGCGGCAATCCGACGCGGAAGAGTTTCGAGACCACGCTCGCCTCGCTCGAAGGAGGTTACGGAGCGCTCGCGTTCGCCTCGGGCATGGCCGCCACGCACTGCGTCACGATGCTGCTCAATGCCGGCGAGCATGTCGTCGCCGGGGCCGATATCTACGGCGGCACGTATCGCCTGCTACACAAAATCTGTAATCGCTCGGGCATCGCCGTGTCGCTCGTCGATACGACCGACCTCAAGGCCTTGAAAGCGGCCATCCGACCCGAGACCAAGCTGCTGTGGCTCGAAAGTCCGGGCAATCCGCTGATGTCGATCTCGGACCTCGCCGCATGTGCTCAGATCGGCCATGAGCACGGGTTGCTGGTCGGCGTCGACAACACATTTGCCACGCCGGTGCTGACGCGGCCGTTGGAGTTGGGCCTCGATATCGTCATGCACTCGGCGACCAAATACATCGGCGGCCATAGCGACGTGCTGGGCGGAGCGCTGGTCGTCGGCACGAAAGAGTTGTATGACCGACTGTACTTTGTGCAGAACGCGACCGGCGGCGTGATGGGGCCGTTCGAGTCGTTTCTCGCCTCGCGTGGGTTGAAGACCTTGGAGTTGCGGGTCCGCGAACAGAGTCGCACCGCGCTGCAACTGGCCGAGTGGCTCGTGGCCGACCGCCGGGTCAAACGCGTGCTTTACCCGGGCTTGCCGAACCATCCCGGCCATGCGATCGCCAAGCGGCAAATGTCCGGCGGCTTCGGCGCGATGCTCAGCTTTGAAACCACCGGCGGGTTCGACGTGACAAAGCGCGTTTGCGAGTCGACGCAGCTGTTTCAGCTCGCGGTCAGTCTCGGCGCGGTCGAGTCATTGATCGAGCAGCCCGCGTCGATGTCGCATGCCAGCTACGATCGCGCCGCCCGGCTCGAACATGGCATCACGGACGAGTTGATTCGCCTGAGTGTCGGTCTCGAAGCGTTCGAGGATCTGCGCGATGATCTCGATCAAGCGTTGATGAAAGCCGGGTTGTGAGTAGGTGAGCAGGTGAAAGAGTCGATGCAACCACTCTGGCGACCGAGCGAAGCACGTATCGCGGCTGCAAATCTCACGCGGTTCACGCAGTTTGTGAATGAACGCTACGCGGTCGGGGCGGGTGACTACGCGGCGCTGTGGCAGTGGTCGATCGCCGAGCGGGAGCGGTTCTGGTCGGCGGTGTGGGACTTCGGTCAGATCAAGGCCAGCGAGCGGGGCGAACGCGTGCTCGTCGACGGCGATCGCATGCCGGGTGCGCGATGGTTTCCTGAGGCACGACTCAACTTCGCCGAGAATTTGCTGCGCCGCCGTGATGATGCCGAGGCGATCGTGTTTTGGAACGAGAGCGGCCGACAGTCGTCGCTCACCTACGCCGAACTTTTCGAGCAAACCGCCCATGTGTCAGCGGCGTTGAAACAATGGGGCGTGCAGCCGGGTGATCGGATCGCGGCGCTGCTGCCGAACATTCCCGAGGCGATCGTCGTGATGCTCGCCGCCGCGAGTCTCGGGGCGATTTTCAGTTCGTGCTCGCCCGACTTCGGCGTCGCCGGCGCGGTCGATCGCTTTGGCCAGATCGCTCCGCGCGTGCTGTTTGTCGCCGATGGTTACTTGTACGGCGGCAAGTCGTTTTCGTCGCTCGACAAAGCGACCGCCATCCGCGCCGCGGTCCCGTCGATCGAAACGTGCGTGTTGATTCCGTATCTCGACCGCAACGCCACGCCGCCCGCATCTCCCGGTTGGACGTCGTGGCACGATGTCGTCGCGACACCGGCGCGTGAGTTGACCTTCGCTCAACTGCCGTTCGATCATCCGCTCTACATTCTCTATTCCAGTGGGACCACCGGCGTGCCGAAGTGCATCGTGCATGGCGCGGGGGGCACCTTGCTGCAACATGTCAAAGAGCACGTGCTGCACACCGATCTCCGTCGCGATGATCGGCTGTTCTACTTCACCACGACCGGCTGGATGATGTGGAATTGGTTGGTAAGTGCGCTGGCGAGCGAAGCGACGGTGGTGTTGTTCGACGGCTCGCCGTTCGCGCCCACCGAACGCGTCTTGTGGGACCTTGCCGAGCAAGAACGCGTCACGGTGTTCGGCACGAGTGCCAAGTATCTCGCGGCTCTCGAAAAGGCCGGGGCATCACCGCGCGAGACGCATCGGCTCGACTCGTTGCGGGCCGTGTTGTCGACCGGCTCGCCGCTGTTGCCGGAGAGTTTTGACTATGTGTATCGCGAGATCAAAGCGGACGTTTGTCTGTCGTCGATCTCGGGCGGCACGGACATTGTGTCGTGCTTCGTGCTCGGCGTGCCGACGTTGCCCGTGGTTCGCGGCGAGATTCAGGCTCGTGGGCTAGGCATGCAGGTCGAAGTGTTCAACGAACACGGTCGGCCCGTCGAAAGTGAGAAGGGCGAGCTCGTCTGCACCGCGGCGTTTCCGTCGATGCCGGTCGGTTTTTGGAATGATCCCGACGGCAGCCGGTATCGTGCGGCGTATTTCGAGCGTTACCCGGGCGTCTGGCGGCATGGCGACTACACCGAACTCACCTCGCACGGAGGCGTGATCATCTACGGTCGCAGCGACGCGGTGCTCAACCCCGGCGGAGTGCGGATCGGCACGGCCGAGATTTATCGGCAAGTCGAGCAGGTGCCAGAGGTCGTCGAGTCGCTCGCGGTCGGTCAGTCGTGGCAGGGGGATGTGCGGATCGTGCTCTTCGTGCGACTGCGCGACGGCGTCACGCTCGACGATGCAATTCGCCGGCGGATCGTGCAGCAGGTTCGCAGCGGTGCGTCGCCCCGCCATGTGCCGGCGAAGATTTTGCAGGTGTCAGACATTCCGCGCACCCGGAGCGGAAAGATTGTCGAACTCGCCGTGGCCGATTGCATTCACGGTCGGCCCGTGCACAATGTCGAAGCGCTCGCGAATCCCGCCGCGCTCGAGCAGTTCCGCGGACTTGTCGAGTTGCAGAGCGATTGAGCCATAGTATCCATCACGCTCCGCGTGATGCCGAACTACAATCGATTCTTTCAAACTAATAAATCATTTAGCATCGAGTTCGCCCCAGCCCACATCACGCGGAGCGTGATGGATACTCTTTTGCGGAGATCTTCCGTCATTATGTCGTCCTCACGCAAAGTCATCATCACGTGTGCTATCACCGGAGCGATTCACACGCCGACGATGTCGCCGCATTTGCCGATCACCCCGGATGAGATTGCCACCAGCGCGATCGGCGCGGCCGAGGCGGGTGCGTCGATCGTGCATCTCCATGCTCGGATGCCCGACGATGGCCGACCGACGCAAGATCCCGAGATGTTTCGCCAGTTTCTGCCGCAGATCAAGGCGGCATCGAATGTCGTGATCAATCTCACGACCGGCGGCGCTCCGACGATGCTGGTCGAGGAACGGCTGCAACCGGCGCTCAAGCTCAAGCCCGAGGTCGCGTCGCTCAACATGGGCTCGATGAACTTCGGGCTCTACGAGATGATTCCGCGCTACAAGGAATGGAAGCACGATTGGGAACTGCCTTATCTTGCCGGGAGCGACGAGCGGATTTTCAAGAACACGTTCCGCGACATTGCGTACATTCTCGAATCGTGTAGCGACAACGGCACGCGGTTCGAAGTCGAATGTTACGACATCGGGCATCTCTACACGGCAGCCCACTTTCTCGAACGGGGCTTGCTCAAAGCGCCGCTGTTCATTCAGTCGGTGTTCGGCATTCGCGGCGGCATCGGGCCGCATCCCGAGGATGTGATGCACATGAAACGGACCTGTGACCGGCTCTTCGGCAACGACTATCAATGGTCGGTGCTCGGTGGCGGTCGCAATCAGATGTACATCGCCACGCAATCGATCGTACTGGGGGGGAACGCGCGAGTCGGCTTGGAAGATAGTTTGTGGATTGGCAAAGGTCAGCTCGCGCCGACCAATGCGTCGCAAGTCGCCAAGATTCGCCGGATCGTCGAGGAGTTGGGGCTCGAGGTCGCCACGCCGGACGAGACGCGTCAGATTTTGAAATTGAAGGGACCGACTCACGTCGGCTTTTGAGGTCAGCGGATGAATATTGATTCGATTCGAAGCGTCGCCGTGCTGGGACTCGGCACGATGGGGCACGGCATTGCCCAAACGTTTGCTTTGGCCGGGTATCAGGTGCAAGGCTACGACGAACATCCGGCCGCGCGGGCGAATTTGCACGAGCGAATCCGCAAGAATCTCGACGCGTTCGTCGCCTCGGGCTTGCTCCCCTCGTCGGCCGTTGAACCGGCGTTGCAACGGATCAAAGCCTGCGACACCGAACAGGCTGCGGTGAATGGTGTGCAGTTCGTGACCGAGGCGGTGGCCGAGGATTTGAACGTCAAGCAGGCGTTGTTCGCGCGTCTGGAACCACTCGTCGGCGATGACACGATTTTGGCGTCGAACTCGTCGTCGTTTCCGATCTCGCAGTCGGGCGTGAATCTCAAATGGCCCGAGCGCGCGGTTGTCACGCACTGGTTCAATCCGCCGCATCTCGTGCCGCTGGTCGAGGTCGTGCCCGGCCCGCAAACCGCCGAGGGGACCACGCTTGCCACGATGGCGCTCATGCAACACATCGGCAAGCATCCGCTGCGGTTGCGCAAGGAACTGCCGGGCTTCTTGGTGAATCGCATTCAGGTGGCGATCATGCGCGAAGTCTGGGACTTGCTCGAACAAGGTGTCGCCAGCGCCGACGAGATCGACGCGGCGTTGCGGACCAGCGTGGGCTTTCGTTTGGCCGCGGTGGGACCGCTCGAGGTACACGACTTCGGCGGACTCGACATTCAAACGACCGTGTTTCGCAACTTGGCTCCCGAGATTCGCAGCAATGTCGAAGTGCCGAAACTTGTGGCCGATTTGGTGGCGCAAGGTCACCTCGGAGCCAAGACCGGCCGGGGCTTTCAGGAGTATCCGCCCGCGAAGATCGCCGAGCGCCAACAGCGGCGCGACAGGTTGTTCTTGGCGTTGATCAAGTTGCTGTATGCGGACTCGATCAAAGGGGATGTGGGGTAGGCGCGAAACCGCAAGCGAAGGACGGAGCCGGTACCCGTGGTGAGATAAAGCTTGCGGGAGTGGTGAGCGTTACTTGCTGAAGGTGCCGGGAGGGCCGGCTTGCGGCGAGATGCCGTTGCTGAACTGCATCGGATATGACTCGGGACCCGCGTTCGCCGGCACGCGGTTGTAGTTCGCCGGAGCGCCGCCGTAGGGAGCCGGTTGTCCCTGGTAGACCGCCTGTTGCCCTTGATTCGGTTGATTCCCCTGCTGATACGCCACGGGCTGGGCGTTGTTCCCCGAGGGGCCGAAGCCACCGGGCGGGCCGTAACCTTGCGGCGGGTTTTGCACCGTCGGTTGCGGACCATTCCAGGCGACCG
>JAEUIL010000712.1 GCA_016794255.1 Planctomycetaceae bacterium
ACACCACCAGCACGACCGGCGGTTGGCGAGCCAGTACTCGCTAACGGCTCGCTTGGATTGGAGAGCCGCGATGGACCTGTGCGATGTCCACGTCTGCGGGGACATGCGTATCCGCGAGAAGACATGGCCACGCGGACGTGGCCATGGCACACAAGCAGATTAAGCGGTGAACCCGTCACACGTTTCTACCGCTCGCCCGTGTCCGCTAAGATGGCTGCATGCTCGCTCCGCTGCCGATTGACGATGTGCTACCGGAACTCTTGACGCGGCTGCGCGGAGCGACGTCGCTCGTGCTGCGGGCTCCGACTGGTGCGGGCAAAACGACTCGCGTGCCGCCGGCCGTGCTCGATGCCGGTTTGGCCGGCGATCGTCAGGTGATCTTGCTGCAACCCCGCCGCGTCGCCGCCCGGGCCGCCGCACTGCGAATGAGCGACGAACGCGGCACGCCGCTCGGCGAATTGATCGGCTATCAGGTCCGCTTTGAACGTCGCGCGAGTCGCGCCACGCGGATTCTCGTCGCCACCGAAGGCGTGTTTCTGCGACTGTTGCAGGACGATCCGTTTATCGAGTCCGTCGGACTCGTGATCTTCGACGAGTTCCACGAGCGCAATCTGAACACCGATCTCGCGCTCGCCATGGTTCGCCGAGTGCAAACCACCGTCCGGCCCGATCTGCGGGCGATCGTGATGTCGGCCACGCTCGACCCCGCACCGATCGCGCGCTACTTGGATAATTGTCCGAGCATCGAAAGCCAGGGGCGCACCTATCCGGTTGACGTCGACTACACGACGGTCGAGTCGCGCGATCCGATTCCGGTGCAGGTGGCGCGTGGCGTAACCGAATTATGGCAACGCACCTCGGGCGATGTGCTGGCGTTCTTGCCCGGGGTGGGTGAGATTCGCCGCACGGGCGATGAGTTGTCGCAATCGCTCGACACACGTGCGTGTGACTTGATGGAATTGTACGCCGATCTGCCGCTCGAAAAACAGCAGGCCGTGTTGCTTCCCTCGTCACGCCGCAAGATCGTGCTCGCCACGAATGTCGCCGAAACCAGCGTGACCATTGCCGGCGTGACGGGCGTCGTCGACTCGGGCTTTGCGCGGCAACTGAGCTTCGACGCGACGTTGGGCCTCAATCGCTTGGAACTCAAACGCATCTCGAAAGCAGCGGCCGATCAACGCGCCGGTCGCGCGGGTCGCACGGCGCCAGGCGTTTGTTTGCGATTGTGGACCGCCCAGCAACAACGATCGCTCGCCGAGCGTGAAACGCCCGATATCGAGCGTGTCGACCTCGCCGGTCCCGTGCTGGAGTTGCTCGCTTGGGGTGAGTCCGACGTGCAAGCGTTGCCGTGGTTCGAGCCGCCGCCGAATGAGCGTGTAGAGCAAGCCTTGCAACTGTTGCAACGACTCGGGGCGCTCGCTGCCGGGCAGATCACCACTCTCGGTCGACGCATGGTGCGGCTGCCTGTGCATCCGCGGTTGGCACGGTTGATGCTCGAAGGTGCCCGCTTCGGCCACGGCGACGCAGCGGCGTTGCTCGCGGCTCTGCTGAGTGAACGCGATCCCTTTCGCCGCGGCGATCGTCGCGGGCCACGCTTGGCCGAACATGCCAGCGACTCCGACGTCCTTGACCGACTGCACGCGTTTGCCGACTTTGAGCGATCGGGGCGACGTGACTCGCCCGTTGGTTCGCTCGACAGTGGCTCGGCACGGTTCACGCTCCGCGCTCGCGATCAACTGGCCCGGTTGCTCCGCGAGGAGTCGTCGCTTGAGAAGTCAACTCGCGCCGACAAACAAGATCGCTGCGATGAAGATCAAGCTCTGCTGCGAGCGCTGTTGGCCGCGTTTCCTGACCGGCTCGCACGTCGCCGTGAAGCCGGCAGTCGCCGTGCCGTCATGGTGGGCGGACGAGGCGTGAAGTTGGCCGACGAAAGTGCCGTGCTTGAACCGGAGTTGTTCGTGGGTGTCGAGGCCGAGGAAACCGGGCGCAGCGAATCGCTTGTGCGTCAGGCGTCGGCCGTCGATCGTGCTTGGCTCGATCCGCAGCAGTTGCACGTCCAAGTCGAGGTCGAGTTCGATCCGAAGCGTGGTCGCGTCGTGGCGTGGAGACGGACGCGATTCGCCGATTTGGTGATCGACGAGGCCGCCACGAATCTGCCGGCCGACAGTGATGCCGCGACGATTCTGGCTCGTGAAGCGGCGGAGCGTTTGAACTTGAACGAATGCTTTGAGACCGAAGAGCTCAACTATCTGAATCGCGTGCGGTCCTTGGCCGGGTGGATGCCGCAACTGGAACTGCCCGATCTGACGACCGATCCTTGGCCGCGGTTGCTGCCCGCGTTGTGCGAAGGTTGCGTGTCGCTCGATGATGTGAAACGCGCGTCAGTCACCGACGCCGTGCGACGTTTGCTCACCCATCAGCAAATTCAGGCCGTGGAACGCGAGGCGCCGGAACGAGTGCAGGTTCCCAGCGGCAGCGCGATTCGCTTGACGTACGAGCCGGGCAAGCCACCGGTCTTGGCCGTGCGGATTCAAGAGGTGTTCGGCCTGCGGCAAACTCCGCGCGTCGCCGGCGGGCGTGTGCCGGTGTTGCTGCACTTGCTCGCACCCAACTATCGCCCGCAGCAGGTGACGCAAGACCTCGCCAGCTTTTGGGCGAACACGTATCCCGAGGTGAAGAAGGAGCTCAAGCGTCGTTATCCGAAACACGCTTGGCCCGACGATCCGCTCACGGCTCAAGCCGAGCGACGACCGGGCAAGCGAGATAGTTGAGTGCTGATTTGAGAACCCGTTGCGCCGCATCGATTTCAGGGCACATCGCGCTGAGCGTGCTGGATAATTATTCTGGACACGCTCGAAACCTCCTTAGATTGTGCTTGCCTTAATCTCGCATCCAGGTAGACTGATGCGTGCGACTCCCCTCCTTACCTCCCTCCGTGTCGGAGTTCGTCATGCCGCACCGTGCTTTGTCGGATCATGCCGCCGCGCATTCGTTGGCCTCGTCGTTGAACCCCATGCTGCCGCCGAGCCGCGATCTCATTCGGGTCGGTTCGCGCCGCTGGTTCTTGCAATTGGGAACCGCGGGACTTGCCGGGCTGTCGGTGCCGCAGATGTTGCAACTGCAAGCCGCCGAGGCTACGAAGTCAAACGACAAGAAAGCGGTGATCTTGTTCTGGCTCTCGGGCGGGCCCAGTCACATCGACATGTGGGACCCCAAGCCCGAGGCACCGCGCGAGATTCGCGGGCCTTACACGACCATCGACACACGTCTGCCCGGCGTGCAGTTCAGTGAGCATCTGCCGTTGCAAGCCGCGATGGCGGACAAGCTCACCGTGATTCGCTCGGTCGACTGTTCATCGAGCAATCACACACCGATCACGATGCAGGCGGGCAACTCGCTGGCCAAGCGAACCGACAATGGTCGCGATGGTGGCGGGTATCCGTCGATGGGATCGATCGCTGCCAAGTTCCGTGGTCCCAACACGCCGGGCATGCCGGGCTTCGTCGGCTTGGCCGATAGCTGGGCCTCGGATGTCTGGGGTGCGGGCGACATTGGCCGTGATTTTGAACCAGTCAAAGGTCTCGAGATCGCCGACAAACTGGGCATGCCCGAGGGGGTGGCGATTGACCGCTTGAACGATCGTCACGAGTTGCGTCGCCGCTTAGATGACTTCGCCCGGCGCTTCGATCGCCGCAGCGATGCGGCGGCGCTCGATCGCTCTCACCAGACCGCCGTCGAGATGGTCCCCTCCGGCAAAGTGCGCGAGGCGTTCGATGTCTCGCGCGAACCCGACGTGATGCACGAAGCGTATGGCCGGGTGAGCGTGGGTCAAAAGGCGCTGCTCGCGCGGCGGCTCGTCGAGGCGGGCGTGAGCTTTGTGTTGGTCAGCGGTGCGTGGGGTTACTTTGATCACCACGGCGATGAGGTTCGGTGGGGCGGCATTGAGAAAGGACTCACGCCGCTGTTGCCGACCATCGACCGCGCGCTGACGACGTTGATTACTGACCTCGAACAGCGAGGCCTGCTTGATTCGACACTGATTCTGATGATGGGCGAGTTCGGCCGGTCGCCGGTGATGACGAACACCGCCGGTCGTGGGCACTGGACCAATATCATGTCGATGTTGGTAGCGGGCGGCGGGTTGCGACATGGGCAAGTCATCGGTCGCAGCGACGACAAAGGCTACGGCATCGCCAGTGGTCGCGTAACGCCCGAAGACCTCGCGGCCACCACGTTTCAATACCTGGGCATTCCGCTCGACACCCATTGGCAGACCCCACAAGGCCGGCCGACGGCGATCGTGCAGAACGGCGGTCGTCCGATCCGCGAATTGTTCTAGGCCGCGCCCATGCTCACCATTCCCAACGGTCCCTGGCGTCGTGGCGAACGCTTATCGCGCCGCGGCTATTTGCAGATCGGCGGCTTGGCCCTCGGTGGGCTGTCGCTGCCGCAGATCTTGCAGGCCGAGTCGTCCAGCCTCGGCGGACATCGCAAGGCCAAAGGGATCATCATGGTGCTGCTGCCCGGTGGTCCGCCGCACTTGGATACGTTCGATCTCAAGCCCGAGGCGCCGGCCGAGATTCGTGGCGAGTTTCGCCCGATTGCGACCAACGTCCCCGGGCTCGAAATTTGCGAACTGATGCCGCGACTGGCTCAACATGCCGACAAGCTGGCTGTCATTCGTTCGTTGCATGGCTTCCGCGACGATCACAACACCCACTGGTGTACGACCGGTTGGGAGTCGCACCCGGCCATGGAATCGTCGCCGATCATCGCCGGTTTTCCGCCGGGCGATTGGCCCTCGCTCGGCTCGATTCTGTCGAAGCGCTATGGCCCTCAGGTCGCCGGAGTGCCGCCATGTGTCGATCTGACGCCGATCGATCTCGACGCGCGATTCATTCTCCGCACGCCGCCGGGTCAGCCGGGCTACTTAGGTCCCGCCCACGCCGGGTTTCAGGTCAACGCCGTCGATCGCCGCAACATCGTGCTCAACGGCGTCAGCCTGTCGCAATTGACCGACCGTCGCCGGTTGCTCGCGCGGTTCGATCAGTTCCGCGCTCAATACGACCGCGAAGAGTCGTTCCAAGGCGTTGACGAGTTCAACGAGCAAGCGTTCGCCGTGCTTACGTCGCCGCGTTTGGCCGAGGCGCTCGACATTTCACGTGAGGACGTAACCACGCGACGTCGCTACGGCCTTGATCGCGCGTATCCCGAAGAGCGCGAGGGGAAAACGGTGCTCGATCAGTTCTTGGTCGCACGCCGAGTCATCGAGGCCGGTGCCCGTTGCGTGACGCTTGCCTTCAGTCGTTGGCCGTTTGGTCGCATGCTCAAAGGTGATTACAACTTCGACTGGCACAAGGACAATTTTAATGAAGCACGCGGCTCGCTCCCGTTGCTCGACGTTGGTCTGTCGGGCTTGCTCGAAGACTTGCAGTTGCGTGGCTTGCTGGACGATGTGCTGGTCGTCGTCTGGGGCGAGTTCGGTCGCACGCCCAAGATCAACGTCAACGCCGGTCGCGATCATTGGCCCAAAGTATGCAGCGGCCTCGTCGCCGGTGGCGGGTTGCGCTCAGGGCAAGTGATCGGCTCGACGACACGTTGGGGCGAAGAGCCGCAAACGCGGCCGGTTCACTTCCGCGATGTGTTTGCCTCGCTCTACGATCGGCTTGGCATTGATGTCGTCACCACTCAGTTCAACGATCTTGCCGGTCGACCGCAGTATCTCGTGGGCGATCACCGTCCACTGCCTGAGTTGATCGGCTGACGGACGGCGCGGCACTCGTTATTCTTGAACGCCGCGGTCACCCCTCTTGCATGCAATCCGCGCAAGCTCGACAATCGGCCCCGTTCACTCGTGTGCCATTCCAACGTCCGCGTGGGCATGTTTTCCGGTGAACAAGCTGGTCCCTGAAAACACGGACCGAACATAGCTCATCGAACTGGATCACTATCCGTATCAAGAGACCGTTTGCGATGCGACCTCAGAGCAAAATCAGCCCGCAGTGGTGGGACTATACGACGCTTGACCCGAAAGTGCTCGACGCTGCGGCCCGGCTCACGCCCGACGAGATGCTCGCGCTGTCGCGGCCCGGTTTCACCGTGCGGTTCTACGACACGCTCGCCGAGTTCTACTTGGCCGAATCGCTCGAGTATATCACCGCTTGGAAGCAAGCCACGGCCGCGCGGCCGGCGGGGATTTGCGGTCCGATCGGGCCCACCGAACAATTGCCGCTCGTGGCTCGGCTCGTCAACGAACTCGAAATTGATCTGCGTCACGCTCACTTCTGGGGCATGGACGAATGGCTCGTCGACGGCAAGGAAGCGCCGATCGATTTCCCCTTGTCGTTCGCCAAGGCCGACATGGACTTGTGCTTTAATCGCATTCGGCC
>JAEUIL010000749.1 GCA_016794255.1 Planctomycetaceae bacterium
GGGTCGGCAAATAGGTGGCGACCAAATCGGCTACACGTTCGTAACCGTCGGCCAATGTCTCGTTCGCCAACGGAGTTTCGAGCGCCACGCCCAGCAAATGCACCGTCCCACCCGCGAGGTCAATCTGCACGCCGATCTGCGGTTGCAGCAAGTTCAACCGGCCGTTCAGTCCCCGTGCCGAGCTGCAAGTCGCTACCGCGTCGGTCAATCGCCAAGCAGAAGTGCCACGGTCGGTCGTGAGTGGCTGGGCAGACATCGCATCCTCGATCGAAACGGAAACCAGGGGTGAAACCCACCCACGGGAAACAAAAAACCCCGCTGCTCACACAAGGTAAAGCAGCGGGGCCGGAACAGAGAAGAGGCCAAAATCAAATTCCGGGAATAACCTTCCCGGCATCGTGCGATCTACCGAAGGCCCTTGGCCGTCGCAACTCGCTTCGACCCCCGGATTGTAGCAATCGCCGAATTGAGTTCCAAAACAATTTTCTGACAATCGATCGCATTTTTTGCCCAGCGATTTTCCCCGACCGCTCACCCCCGCCGGGTCGTCACTCGCCGCGGTTTTTGCCGCAATTCCTTGATAACAATCACGCGGCGTCGCGGTACCATGGGGCATCGGTCGCGGGCGCGCCAGTCGTTCCCCGGTTGATCACTGAACCATTTGACCACGCACCTCGGGCCGCGAGTTTTTAGGCACAGTTTCTCATGCAACCGGTTCTGATCTTAGGGGGCGGCATCAACGGCGCGGCGCTGGCGCGAGAGTTGGCTTGGCAAGGGATCCCGGTGGTGTTGGTCGATGCCGGTGACCTCGCCTCGGGTGCCACCGCCTATTCATCGCGGCTAATTCACGGCGGGTTACGGTATCTCGAGTATGCCGAGTTCCGTCTGGTCGCCGAGTCGCTGGCCGAACGGGCCCGGCTGGTCAATCTCGCCCCGCATCATGTGAAGCCGCTGCGATTGTGGATACCCGTGGCTCGACGATCCGGCGGACTGCTCGCGGGTGCGTTGAAGTTTCTCGGTCTGGGACGGTGGTCGCGCGCGTTTGTGGGTCCGCGTGGATCGTGGGTCGTGCGGCTGGGCCTGTCGATGTACGATTGGCTCGCGCGGCAAACAGGCTGGCCCCGGCACGTCGCGCTGCCGGCCGGTCACACCGAGTGTCCGCAGCTTGCTCCCGGCGTGGCTCGCTGGCTGTGCGGCTATTTCGACGCCCAAATCGCGTGGCCCGAGCGGTTCGTCGTGGCGCTCTGTGACGACGCCCGTCGGGCCGCCATGCAGTTCGGCACGACGTGCGAGATCTACACGCACACCACCGTTGCTTGGCGGCGCGAGCAGATCGAACTCACTGATCGTCAGGGGATTAAGCTCGATCGATTCGCTCCCGCCGCGATCATCAATGCCACCGGCGCTTGGGTCGATCACACACTTGCTCAGTTGCAAGTCGAGTCGCTGCGACTCATGGCCGGTACGAAAGGGAGCCATCTCGTAGTCGACGCCCCGGCGCTGCGCGAGTGGCTCGGAGGCGACGGTCTGTACATCGAAGCGAGCGACGGCCGACCGGTGTTCGTACTCCCTTGGGAACACTACACGCTCGTTGGCACCACCGACTTGCCATTCACCGGCGATCCGCGCGACGCCGTCGCTGACTCGGCCGAGATCGAGTATCTGCTCGCTGCCGTGAATCGCATCTTGCCCCAAGGGTCGCTCGGCCTCGGCGATGTGCTGGCACATTACTGCGGCGTCCGTCCGTTGCCCGCGGCCAAGGTGGGTTCGACCGCGGCAGTCACGCGTCGTCATTGGTTGGAGACCCACGTCAACGCGCCGCTGCCGTTTTACTCGATCATCGGCGGCAAGTTGACGACCTGCCGCTCGTTGGCCGAGTCGACTTGCGATACGATCCTCAAGCAGTTGCAGCGTCGCCGGCGGAATGTCACGCAACGAGAAATGTTCGGCGGCAGTCGTGGTTACCCGCCGGATTTGGTCTCGCTCGAGACCCAGCAGCGGTGCTTGGCCGACGAGTTTGGGCTCACTCCCGCCGCGATTCGCGCCCTCTGGCGGCTCTTCGGCACGGCGACGAGTCATGTGCTGGCCGAGTCGACACGTTATGCCGACGACCGACTCGTCGTGAACACCGACTTACCACGCGGCGTGGTGCGCTGGGTGATTGCTCACGAATGGGTCGAAACGCTCGACGATCTTGTCGCGCGCCGGTTGCTGCTCGTTTACGACCGTCGTTTGACTCGCCGGACGCTCGTCGAGTTGGCCGAGTTGTTGTCGTTGGCCGGAAAGCTGCCGACGAGTGAAATCGCAGCCACGGCGGATCGTGAAGCTGCCGAGATTGCCCGTCGCCACGGTCGCGTGCTATCGGCGTCTTGAAGGGATGGGGCGATTGGCGAGACAATGGGTGCGAAATACTTGGCCAAGTTCTCGGCCCAGAACCTGATTTGGGGTTGTAACCGGGAACCAATTGCTCGCTAATCGACAATACGCGAGTCGCTCGCCATTTTTCCTCTCAGGACCCCATTCCATGGCGAAGAACCGACAGCATCACCACGGCGGCAAACGACAATCTCAGCAGCGATTCGCCCCGCGCCAGGCCCCCGAGCCCACGCCGGCCTATGTTCCCAAGCCGGTTGTTCAGTACGGCGAGCCGTTCATGTTGCTCGAGGACGCGCAGAAGAACACGTTCGAGTACTCCGGCGGAGCCTGGGTTCCGTTCGATCGCAACATCGCCGACTGCAAACGGGTCTGTCTCGTCAAAGAGATGCCGCAAAAGGTCAACAAGATGACCCGCTACGAAGTCCGTTGCCCGATCGTTGATCCTGAGTAAACATATAGTATCGATCACGCTCCGCGTGATCTGCGTGGATGTGTTTCTCGTACTTGCTCATCACGCGAAGCGTGATGGATACGATCACGGCATCGCCACGACCGGTTGCTTTCGCACTTTGAGCAACACCCCGTTCGAGGCTTGCGAGTTGGCGTCGGCTGTGCCGCCGCGAACGTTGCTCGTTTCGGCGAAGAAATAGCGATCGGTCTCAGTGACCCACGGGGCACACTTGAGAAAGATCGTCCGCTCGTTCTGACCTTCGGGAATAAGAATGCCATTGAGCCCGATGTTGTCGACGATCACGCCGTGAGGCAAATTCGGCACGCCGAACTGCACGCGATCCTTGAAGTCGAGCCGATTGACCTTGAGTTGCACCGTGACGGTCTGGCCCGGCACGATCGTCACCTCGGCGGGCGACAGTGACACGGCAACTTTCGGAGCCCCGGCGAGTTTCGGCGTGCCGAACGAATTGACACTCTTCACGACCTCTTGGCCCGCGATCTTGGCAGTGGCCGAGATTTTCACTTGGCTCCAATCGGGTGCCTTGGCGGGATCCACACCCACGGCCGACAACGGTACCCGGGCGTCGAGATGGCCGGCTTCGATCGTCACCGGAGTCGGCACCGTGAAGCCCGCGGGAATACCGGTCACGTCAAGGCGAATCTCGCCGTCGAAACCGTCTTGCCGCTCGGCGCGGAACGACAAACCGGTGCCGCTGCCGGCATTGAGATTCGGATTCGTCGTCGTGAGCCGCACCTCGAAACTCGGCCGGGCCTCGCGAATCGTCAGCCGATAGGCGAACCGTTCGCCACTGAAGCCCCGTGTGTCGCTGACTCGCACGAGATATTCGCCCGACTCCGGAGCGGTGAACAGCAGTCGCGAATCGCTGCCGAGCGTGCGTTCCGCTTCATCGTTGTTGGCGTAAGGCAGCTTGAACACCGGTAGACCGTTGGGGATCAGCACGGTGCCGGGCGGGTGCGGCTCGACGACATAGCACGCCTCTTCGAGCGCGTGGGCCGTCGGGGTCGTGTCGAAGTAACCGCGGCGTTTGCCGTTGGTGTTGTAGAACTGAATGCCCGAGTCGGGCCCCTGAGGCAGCCGGAACGCTTTGCATACCTCGCCTTGGAAGTACAGCAGATCGTTGAGTTCCATCTCCTCCCAATTCTGCACACGAATGTCGAGCACATCGCTCGTCACTGGTCGGAACGTGACGTACGAGTCGCGCACGGCTTGCAACCAGACGCGATCGACCGGCTTGCCAAGCACATTGAGCACTTCGAGCTTGGTATCGACCGGCGAGCCGCGCCGCGCGGCGGTCGTCTCGAGCACGTAGGTCTCGTCCTTGCGAGCGGTGAAGCGGAAGAGATCGACATCTTGCGCCTCGGCATTCGGCGACCAGATGCGTCCGCCCGCCTGCACGATCGTGTCGCCGGTGACAGTTGGCAACGAGGTCGCTTGCCCGGGCTTGTCGTTCGGCTCGCGTTCGACCACTTCCTGATCGGCGCTCGCCAAGACTTGAAACGCCCGCAGTGCCCGCACGCCGGGCAAGTTCACCGGCACCGGCGTCTCACCGGCTTGGGTTGGCTTGAGCGCGACGGTGGCACTCGCCGGCAGGTTGTAGCCGACGAGAGTCACCTTGGTTTCGCGACCCACCTGCACACTCAACGGATAGACGCCGGTCACGATCGGAAACGCGCCGAGCGACAGACGGTAGTCGTGTTTCTCCGAGCCCATGAAACCGAGGTCGTGAACGCGGATCTGGTAGCGACCATCGGCCGGGATCGTGTAGGCCACGAGCGAATCGCCCCCTGCGTCGAAATCGTTGTTGCTGGCAACCACATCGCCGGCCGGGTTGGTGAGCACAAGCTGACCGTTGAGCTGCGAGCCCAGCGACTTGGCGGCGAGTTCGGCGACGATCGTCTCACCTTTCTTCGCTTGAAACACGAACGCATCGACATCGCCACGGAAGCTGATCGCGCCCCAGACCGACGCCGGAAGCGTGACCGACTGTGCCGACGCGGGCGGCTGATTCGGCTCGGTCTCGACGAGTTGCGGCAGCTGATCGGCGTAGAGCGTGATGTCGCCGCTATTGCCTGCGGGTGACGTGAGTGACAACTGCAACTCGCCCCGCGGAGCGTTTGGCGGCAGCACGACATCGATGTTCAATTCATCGCTTTTGCGCGCGTCACCTGCGACGATCGTCACGTTCGCGGCCATCGGTTTGCCGACCGACTTGACGACCACGGTCTGAGCGCCCCCCAGGTGCTTGCCAAGCAGCGTCAGTCGCGTGGTTTGACCAAGCTGCACGCCCTTCGGTCGCACGCCGGTAAGCTCAGGTTTAGCCACTGCGATCGGTTGACCTTTCGTCGTGTCGACCAAGGCATAAGTGCCATCGACGCGACCGAGCAGCAGCGACTGGGCATCCGGCGCGAGCGCCAAGGCCGCGACCCAATCGTTCTGCCGCGGCAACAGCAGTCGCTCCTTCATGTCGGCCGCGTTCCAAACGCGTACCGTGCGGTCCTCGGCGGCGCTGGCCAACGTGGTGCCATCGCGCGAGAAGGCGAGCTTGATGATCGTCCCCTCGTGGGCAAAGCGCGTCACTTCGAGCGGGTTGGTGTTCTCGGCCATCGTCGCACTCAGACCCCAGATGCGAATGCGATTGTCGGCCCCACCGGCGTAGCAACGCTTGCCATCGGCGCTGAACGCCACGGCGTATTGTTCCCGCGTGGGTTGGCCGAGCGTATCGAGCCGCACGCCACGGTCGGTGTCCCACAGTTTGATCGTGCGATCGGCACTGGCACTGGCCAGCACGCGACTCTGCGGATGGAACGCGAGATCGTAGATCGCGCCATTGTGTCCGACCAGCGCGTGCAATTCGCGACCGTCGACGACGTTCCAGACTTTGATCTGCTGGTCATACGAGCCAGTGGCGAGTTTCTTGCCGTCGGGACTAAGCGTCACGGCGTACAAACTATCGCGATGACCGGTGAATTGCTTCACGAGTTTGCCGTCGACAAGATTGAACACCGTCGCCTCGCCGAACAGCCCCGGCTCGCCCGCTGCCACGGCGAGCAGTTTGCCATCGGCGCTGACCTGCACCGCGGCCACGTTGCCACGCACCTTGAGCCGGCGTTGCTCGGCGCGCGTCGCGGCATCAAGTAGCCGCACTTCGCCGTACCCGCCGAGGATGAGCGTTCGGCCGTCGTGGGTCATGGCGGCCGCGGTGATCGCCGGGGTCACAGGCTTGGTCGGCTTGATCTGCGGCACCTTGAGATCGGGTCGATCAGGCTGCGTCGTGGCGGGCCCCTTGGCACCGGCGGCGATCCAGGCTTTGATGAGCGCAATTTCAGCAGCGTTCGGCCCGACGTTGTCCTTCGGCGGCATCGCAGGCTTCGCCCGGCCATCGAGCACGAGCAGCAATTTGCTCTGATCCGGCTTGCCCGACACGATCATCGCGCCGCTTTTGCTCCCCTTGAGTACTCCGGCAAACGAGTCGAGCAACAGCCCCGTTTCGGCCTCAGCACCCTCGTGGCACGCGACGCAGTATTTGGTCATCAGCGGCGCGATATCGCGCGCGTAATCAGGTTCCGTGGCGGAAACCAACCCGACCGACAACAACCACCACGACGCGATCATTATTCGACCAACCATTTTTCAATCTCGATTCGCAACCGATTTCAAAACCTCAATCGCTCTCAACGCAACCACACGCACCCACGGCATCAATGGTTAAACAAAAACTCCTTACTGCTCATCACGCCCCAACACAAATCTTCGAGCGTGGCACGACGTTCGGCCGCGGGTGTCTCGGCCAAGACCTTTTCAAATGCGGCTCGCTCACGCGCGGTCGGATAGCGGGCCAAGGCCGTGAGATACAACTCCTCGACGATCACTGCGGGCGAGGCGTTGCTTTGTAACCAACCGTCGATCAGGTTCCCCTTGGCTGACAACTTGCCGTTGAGCACGTCGCCGTTGGAGATGTTCAAGACCTGCACCATCGACGGCTCGGCCGAGCGCTCGCACTCGCAGGTGATGACCCGCTCGGGTCGACCGAAGGCGTTCAAGAACTCCGACGCCACGAGCGAATCGGGCAACTGCAGCGCTCGCCAACCCGCGGGATAATCCTTGAACGGCGTCGGCACGCGCGTGACTTGGCTCATCGCATCCAGCAGCACCTCGGCCATCAGCCGCTTGGGATAGTACCGCGAGTAAAACCGCCGGTCCTCCTTGTTGTCGGCCAACACCTGACTCGACCGTTGATAGGCGCTCGATTGCAAAATCGTTCGCATCAGCGCCTTGAGGTCGTAACGCTTATCGACCAGATGGCGACACGCGGCGTCCATCAGCTCAGGATTACTCGCCGGATTGGTGAGCCGCAGATCGTCGACACTCTCGACCAAACCAGCGCCGAAGAAATTGGCCCAGACGCGATTCACGATCGCACGGGTGAAGTAGATGTTGTCGGGCGACGTGAGCCACGCGGCGAGTGCTTGCCGACGATCGCCCGCAGCGTCGAGCGACAGCGGCGTGCCATCGAGCGGGGTCGGTGGCTGCGGCTTGCCCGTGAGAGGTTGCACGAGATCACCATCGCTGGAGACGAACACCACGTCGCTCCCCGCCACGGGCCCGGCCTTGCTCCTCACACGGGCAAAGAGATTCGCGAAGGCGTAGTATTGATCGTTGCTCCACTTCTCCAGCGGATGATTGTGGCAGCGGGCGCAATTAATCGACATCCCCAGGAACGCAACCGTCGTGGTCTCGGCCTGATCGTAGGGATCCTTGTGCAAGACGAAATAGTTGGTCGCGCCGTTGTCGAGCGTGCTGCCAGTGGCGGTGACCAACTGCCGCACCATAACGTCCCAGGGCGTGTTGGCCTCGACGTGATGGCGAATCCACGAGTAATACGACCACATCGGCGAATTGCGCGGGTCG
>JAEUIL010000781.1 GCA_016794255.1 Planctomycetaceae bacterium
TGGTCGATCTCCAGCAACTCGACGCCGCCACGATCGAGCCGGGCCAGATCAGCGCCGCGAGCGGAGCGGCGAGCTATCGCTACCTGGAGCAAGCGATCCACGCGGCGCTAGCACAGCAAGTGGCGGCCATCTGCACCGCGCCGATTCATAAAGAGGCGTTGCACGCTGCGGGCATCCAGCACCCGGGCCATACCGAGATCTTGGCCGAGCTAACCGGCGCGGAGCGCGTCGTGATGATGCTCACCAGCGATGCGATCACCTGTGCGCTGGTCACGGCCCATGTGGGGCTCGCTGAAGTGCCGGGCTTGTTGAGCGTCGAGCGCGTGGCGACCACGATCGAGTTGACCCACGCCGCGATGCTCCAGTTGCGCGGTCGCGAGCCCCGGCTGGTTGTTTGTGGCCTGAACCCGCATGCGGGCGAGCATGGCCTGTTCGGCCACGAAGAAGAACGCCTCATCCAACCGGCGATCGACGCCGCGCGCGAACGTGGCGTGGTGATCGAAGGTCCGTTGCCCCCCGACACAGCGTTTCTGCCAGCACGTCGAGACACGACCGACGCTTATATCTGCATGTATCACGACCAAGGGTTGATCCCGCTGAAGATGCTAGCGTTTGACGAAGGGATCAACATCACGCTCGGGCTACCGATCGTTCGCACGAGCGTCGATCACGGCACGGCCTACGACATTGCCTGGCAAGGGACGGCGAGTGCAAACAGTCTTTTCTCAGCGTTTCGACTGGCGGCCCGACTGGGTGCCAGCCGATAACAGGTCCGCCGATGCGGTACCGACCACGGGCCACTGTCAGTGCTGCGATTGCAGTATGAATTGTCAGGTGGCCTGACCTTGTGAGCCACGGCGGGGCTGGTCACAATCCCGCCGAGTTTGGGTGTTCTCCACGTCTTGCCGAGCTTTCGCTGCCTCGCGAGTCTTCGATGTCACGCACGTTTACCGCCGTGCTCTCCCTCGTGGTCATGCTCATGACCTGGGGCGATGCGTGCGCGTGGGGACAAGTCGCGACGACGACTGCACCGCCGTATGCTGCTACGCCGGCGAGAGGGTATGCGCAACCGACCGTGTACGCGCTACCGAGTGCGCCCGCGCAGGTGATCCCGCCCGCGCCGCAACAACCGGCGTTCAATGACATCGATGATCGAGTCTTGATCCAACGCATGGATCCAGCCGTCGGTCTCGCGCCGCCATCGCCCCCGCCCGGATTCAATCCTCCGCCGGTTGAACTGCTCAACGGCACACCGCAGCCGACGTATCCGCCGCTCGCGCCGCTCGATGGCGGGCGCCACTTCGAAGAGCCGCCGGTGATCGGTGGTCCGACGCCGACATCCGGTCGGGCGACGATGTTCGAACGGCTCCTCGCCGATCAACGCAACTATTACAGTTGGCGTACGGCTGGCATGTATGCCGGAGCGTTTGGTCTGGGTGCGGTCATGGCCAACACCTCGATCGATCAGCACTTTCAGAATTGGTATCAGCGCGAGATCGGCAACTCAGGCTTTATTCACTCGTTCAAGTACGCCGGCGAAGGGGTCATTATTCTGCCAACGTACTTTGTCGCCATGGGCGTTGGTTATCTATTCGACGAACAACCCGCCGGTAGTTGGATCGGCGAATGGGGCCGACGTTCGTTTCGCGCCGCGCTCGTCGGTGCGCCGCCGATGTTACTCGCGCAGTTTATCACCGGCGGCTCGCGACCCGGCGAGCGCGATTACAACTCGGCCTGGCATCCGTTTCAGGACGTCAACAGTGTGAGCGGTCACTCGTTCATGGGGGCGATACCGTTCCTCACCGCCGCGCAGATGGTCGATCGCCCGGTCCCTAAGTTCGCCCTTTATGGCTTGTCGACGATGACCGGCTGGTCCCGGGTCAACGACAATGCCCACTATCTCTCTCAGATCATGCTCGGGTGGACGATGGCGGTCGCGGCGACCTTCGCGGTTGACGACACCCAACGGACCTTGGGCTTCGACGTGATTCCGATGGTTGGAAACGGAAATCAGGGGCTGATCTTCGAGTGGCGACGGTAAATCTTGCCATTCATCCAAATTCGTTGAAATGTTCTTGCGGTTCGGACATTTTTCTGCGTAACATTACGCAAACAACGGTCAATATATAGTCAGCCCGGCATCCTCTGGATCCGGCTGGCTCCCCTCCGTCATCAACACACCCCGCACCTGGACATTCACCTGTCCGGGTCTCCCCGCCCCCAGCGTTCCCTCGGAGAACCAGATTATGTTGACGATTCACGGCTCGGCGACCGGTTCGTTTTGCGATCGCCTCCATCGTCGTAACTTCCTGCGCATTGGAGCTTTAGCGACTGCCGGCCTGACGCTGGCCGACCTGCTCCGGCTCGAGGCCCAAGCTGCCTCGCCGACCCGCACGAAGTCGATTATCAATATCTATCTGCCGGGCGGTCCGACGCACATGGACACGTTCGACCTCAAGCCGGAAGCACCGGTTGAGTTCCGTGGCCAGTTCACCCCCATCGCCACGAATGTCCCGGGCATGGAAATTTGCGAGCTGATGCCGAAACTGGCCAAGTTGGGCGACAAGCTCGCGATTGTCCGCTCGATCAAGGATTTCTCGAACGAGCACAGCTCGCGGCAAAGCGACAGCGGCTGGTCGGAACGCGACCTGCGGATGTTCGGCGGTCGCCCGGGCATGGGCGCAGTGGTTAGCAAATTGCTCGGCCCGGCCAGCGGCAAGCCGCTCGCGTCGGTCGCGCTGTCGCAGTTCACCTCGCCGGGTTACCTCGGTGCGTCGTTCAAGGATTACCAACCGGACGGCGCTGGTCGCGAAAGCTTGCGCCTCCGCACCGGTTTGAACGAAGACCGTCTGAGCGATCGCAAGGCGCTGCTCGCCAGCCTCGATACCATGCGTCGCGAAAGCGATCAATCGGGCTCGATGAAGGCGATGGACAGCTTCACCCAACGGGCTGTGGATGTTGTCACCTCGGGCACCGTGGCCGATGCCCTGGACATTGAGAAAGAAGATAAGCAGACCCGGGAAATGTACGGCTTAAACGACAGCCGCATGGGCAATGCGAGCCGCAATTTTGTGCTTGCTCGCCGCTTGGTCGAGTCGGGCGTGCGAGTCGTCAGTCTCTCGTGGGGCGGCTGGGATACTCACGGCGACAACTTCGGTGCAATGCGTCGCCAATTGCCGCAGCTCGACACCGGTTTGAGCGCCTTGATCACCGATCTTGAGCAACGTGGCTTGCTGCAAGACACGATGATCATGCTCTCGGGCGAGTTCGGTCGTACGCCGCGCGTGAACATGGGTGCTGGTCGCGATCACTGGCCAGCCGCTGGTTTTGCGGTCTTGGCGGGTGGCGGGCTCCGCACCGGTCAAGTCATCGGTTCGACGAACCGCCTCGGCGAGCGTCCGCAAGACCGCCCGGTCTCGTTGCAACAGGTGTTTGCCACCGTGTACAAAAACATGGGCATTCCGGTCGAGTCGGCCCAGTTGTTCGACCCCGCCGGTCGCCCGCAATACTTGCTTGAAAACCGCGAGGTAATCGGCGAGTTGATCTAGTCGAGAATCGTTGCGAAACCACCCGACCGGCCGCGGCGCGTTGCCAATAACTCGCGCGGCCGGTCGATGTTTTGCGCCGATGGGGTGAAAGTGATCGGAAACTGCCGGTCGCCGACCCATCAGTCAACGGAAATATGTGCTTGCTTTGTTCGAGATCGGTTGCGATAATCCATGCTGCACCGATTTGCCCCGCCTGTCGGTTGTCCCGCCTACCATAGACATGCCTAATGTCTCTCAACTCTAGGGAGGAACCCATGAGCCGATCCCTGTCGATCGCCTTGGCCTGTTCATTTTTTGCTGCTTACGCTGCGCCCGTCCTGGCCGCGGTGAATGAAACCAAGCCCGCCGCGCCGCTGGCCTCGGTCGAAATCGAGAACGGCACATCGCAAGGTGCCAAGCTCAACGGTCCCGACGCGCGTCGTCAGTTGATCGTCACTGGCAAGCGCGCCAATGGCGACTTGGTCGACGTGACGGGCGATGTGAAGTTCGAGGCGACTCCGGCAGGCATCGTCACGATCGACGAGACCGGTTTGGTCAAGCCGCTGGCCGATGGCAAGGCGACCGTGAAGGTCACCTCAGCCGATGGCAAGACGACCACGGCGGACGTCGTTGTTGAGAACTACGCTCACTCGCAAGCGATCAACTTCCCGAACCAAATTGTGCCGATCTTCACGAAGTTCGGTTGCAACAGCGGTGGCTGCCACGGCAAGGCCAGCGGTCAGAACGGCTTCAAGTTGTCGCTCTTGGGCTTCGAGCCCGGCGAAGATTTCGAGCACTTGGTGAAAGAAGGTCGCGGTCGTCGGTTGTTCCCCGCGTCGCCCGATCGCAGCTTGCTGTTGCAAAAGGCGGTCAACTCGGTGCCGCACGGCGGTGGTCAGCGCATGGACCCCGATTCCCACGAATACCGGCTCTCGCGCCGTTGGATTGCTCAAGGTATGCCGTATGGCAACGAGACCGATCCGAAGGTGGAGCGCATCTCGGTTTATCCCGAAGCCCGCATCTTGGGTCGTCGTGGCAAGCAACAATTGATCGCCCTGGCGCACTACACCGACGGCTCGATCGAAGACGTCACGCGGATGGTGCAGTTCGAGCCGAACAACACGGAAATGGCCGAGGTGTCGGCGACCGGTTTGGTGCAGACGCTCGACCTGGCCGGTGAAGTCGCGATCATGGCCCGTTATCAAGGCTCGGTCGCGGTGTTCCGCGCGTCGATGCCGCTGGGTGCCGTGGTCAAGGACCTGCCGAAGCCGAAGAACATCGTCGACGAAGCGGTCTTCGCCAAGTTGCAAAACCTCGGCATTCCGCCCTCGCCGGTGTGCGATGACTCGACGTTCATCCGTCGCGTGTCGGTCGACATTGCCGGTCGTTTGCCGACGGTCGAAGAGACTCGCGAGTTCTTGGCCGACAAGAGCCCGACGAAGCGCGATCAGTTGATCGAACGCTTGTTGGCTAGCGGCGACTATGCCGATTACTTTGCCAACAAGTGGAGCGCCGTGCTCCGCAACCGTCGTCGCATGCCGACCTTCCAACGTGGCACGTATGCGTTCCACTCGTGGATTCGCGAAAGCTTGTTCAACAACAAGCCGTACAACGAGTTCGCCGGTGAGATCCTCGCCGCCTCGGGCGATATCATCGACAACCCGCCGGTGGCTTGGTACCGCGAAGTAAACACCGTCGAGCAACAGGTCGAAGACACGGCTCAGTTGTTCCTCGGTCTGCGGATTCAATGTGCCCGTTGCCACCACCATCCGTTCGAGAAGTGGAGCCAACGCGACTACTACGGTTTCTCGGCGTTCTTCTCGACCGTGGCCAAGAAGAACGGCCAAGATCCGGTCGAGCAACGCATCTATCACAAGCGTGGTCTGGCGACGGCAACGAACCCGAAGACCGGCGAGAAGCTAAAGCCCACGGGCCTTGGCACCGAATCGCTTGAGTTGTCGGCCGATCGCGATCCGCGGTTGGCGCTCGCCGACTGGATGTCGGATGCCGCGAATCCATACTTCGCGCCGTCATTGGCGAACCGTTACTGGAAGCACTTCTTCGGTCGCGGCATTGTCGATCCGGAAGATGACATGCGGGTCACGAACCCGGCGAGCAACCCCGAGTTGCTCAATGGTTTGAGCCAGCACTTCATCAAGAGCGGCTTCGATCTGAAGGAGTTGATCCGCACGATTTGCAGCTCGAACGTGTATCAGTTCAGCTCCGAGCCGAACGAGTACAATCTCAACGACAAGCAGAATTTCTCGCGGTACTATCCGAAACGTCTGGCGGCCGAGGTGCTGCTCGATTCGCTCGATCTCGCGACCAATTCGAACACGTCGTTCGCGGGCATGCCGGCTGGTACCAAGGCCGTGCAACTGCCGGATACGAGCTTCGGTTCGTACTTCTTGACCGTGTTCGGTCGTCCTGAGTCGGCCAGTGCTTGTGAATGCGAACGCTCGGCCGAGGCCAACTTGGCCCAAAGCCTGCACTTGCTCAACTCGACCGAAGTGCAAAGCAAGCTGTCGGCCGGCAACGGCCGGGCCGCCACCTTTGCCAAGGACAAGGACAAGTCGCCAGAAGAGAACATCCGCACCGTGTACCTGCAAGTCTTCTCGCGTCAGCCGACGGCCGACGAGTTGAAGGTCGCGCTCGCTCACGTCGGTAAGCTCGAGAACAAGCAGCAAGCCTACGAGGACATCCTCTGGGCGCTAGTGAACACGAAGGAATTCTTGTTCAACCACTAGACTGTCATTGGGCCGATGCGGCGGGCCACCGGCTCGTCACGCGGCCTGATCGATAAAATGCGTGACGCGGGGTGATGCCGAACGACGGATCACCCCGCGTTGTTTTTTGCCCCCCGGCAGTCCCCACCCCACCGGCTTACCTAACCGAAAAAGTTGTTGGCTTTTGACGCGCCGCAGGTTAGGCTGATATCTGGTCTTTTGTTAGCACCAACCCGTGACGCGTTCGATGAACCCCGCGGTTCATTGCCCACCTGACGCATCATCGCCCGCCACCAGCTCTCTGATTTGCGAGTAACGCTTATGAAGCGACGGCTTCCCTTGGCGCAAAGCGCTTGTCTCTTGGCCACAGTCGGCACGTTGATGTTGCTCACGCAACTCGGCGAAGTTCGATCGGTATATGCTCAACCCAAGGGTGGCAGCGATGCCTTGCCCGCGTGTCAAATGCACGCGCTCTTTCCCGCCGGCGGCAAGCAAGGGTCGACGGTCGAAGTGAAGATCACGGCCGGTGCCGACTTGGAGCGTGTCAGCAAGCTGACGTTCTCGCACCCCGGCATCACCGCGACGCAGAAGCAGGCCGAGCCGGCCTACGGTGGTCCGGCACAGCCGGTGACCGACACGTTCATCGTGACCATCGGCAAGGACGTTCCCGCGGGGTTGTATGACGTCCGCGCGACCGGCTACTTCGGCATTTCGAACCCGCGCACGTTCGTGGTGGGTCAGTCCGAAGAACTGCTCGAATCGCCCGACAACAACGCGTTCGCCAAAGCCGCGCCGCTCGCGCTTGGTGCCGTGATCAACGGTCAAGCGACTGCTGCCAACGCCGATTACTTCAAGTTCACGGCCAAGAAAGGTCAGCGCGTCATTGTCGACGTGTGGGCGCAACGCATCGATTCCAAGATGGACGCCACGCTCATCGTCTACGACGCGACAGGCCGTGAGTTGCGGCGCAATCGCGATATGAATCGTCGCGATCCGCTCGTGGATCTCGATGTGCCGGCCGACGGCGAATACACCGTCGCGGTCTACGACTTCTTGTACGAGGGTGGGCCGACTTACTTCTATCGTTTGCAAGCGCACACCGGTCCGCACATTGATTACATCTATCCGCCGGCCGGCGTGCCGGGCAAGAAATCGCAGTTCACGATCTACGGTCGCAATCTGCCCGGTGGTCAGCCCGTGGCCAAGTTGACCGTGGGTGGTCGACCGCTCGAACAATTGACCGTTTCGATCGACGTCCCCGCCGGCGATGCCACGGCGCTGCTCGATGCTCGCGTCGCCCCCACCTCGCAGCAGGCGATGCTCGACGGATTTGCGTATCAGCTCACGTCGCCGCAGGGTGTGTCGAGCCCGTATCTGGTCGGCTTCGCGGCTGCACCCGTGACGGTCGAAGTCGAGCCGAACAACGATCCCGCCAAGCCGCAAGCCGTCACTGTGCCGTGCGAGTTTGTCGGACAATTCGATCGCCGTGGCGACGAAGATTGGCTTGAGTTCCAAGGCAAGAAGGGTGACCTCTATTACGTCGAGATCGTGTCGCAGCGTTTGATGTTGCCGACCGCACCGCAAGTGGTCGTGCAGCGCGTGACGAAAGACGACAAGGGCGAAGTAAAGACCAGCGACGTCGTCGTGCTCGACGAGGATGCTAAGGACCTCGGCGGCCCCGGCTTTCCGACCGCCAACAGCGACTCGACTGCCAAGCTCACACTGCCCGACGACGGCGCGTATCGCGTGTTGGTTCGCGATCAGCACGGCTCGGTCGGCGACCCGCGCCGCATCTATCGGTTGAGCATTCGTCAGCCGCAACCTGATTTCCGCGTGGCGGCGACCACGATGTTCCCCACGATGGCGAAAGATGCCAAGCCCTGGTCGCACTTGTTGCGTCGTGGTGGGACGGTGGCGTTCGATGTCGTGGCGTTCCGTCGCGATGGTTTCACCGGCGAGATCGAAATCTCGGCCGAAGGTTTGCCCAAGGGACTCAACGCCGCGCCGGTGCTCATCGGCGGCGATCAAGAGTCGGCCGCACTCGTCATCAGTGCCGCGCCCGATGCCGCCGCGTGGTCCGGTGCGATCAAGATCGTGGGCAAGGCCCGCGTGAATGACAAAGAAGTGACGCGCGTCGCCCGCGCCGGCGTGACCGCTTGGCCCGGTTTGCCCGGACAAGGCAACCAGCCCGGCCGACCTGCCGAAGCCCGCGTCTGTCGCGAGTTGGCGCTCGCCGTAAGCGATTCAGAAACGTTGCCCGTTTCGATCGACGCGGGCGGTGGCAAGGCTGTCGAGACCGCTCGTGGCATGAAGGTCGAAGTGCCGGTCAAGGTCACACGTCGCGACGGCTTCAAGGAAGCGCTCACGCTCACGCCGTATGGTTTGCCGACTGCGTACAAGGCGGCGAACCTGACCATCGCTGCAAACGCGAACGACGCCAAGCTCGCAATCGAGATTCCGGCCAACGCCAACCCAGGTGTCTTGTCATTCAACCTGCGTGGCCCGGCCAAGGTGTCGTACAAACGCGATCAAGCCGGAGCCGACGCCGCCGCCGCCGACAAGAAGAAGTTCGAAGAGTTGGTCAAGACGCTCGATGCCGCTTCCAAGGCTGCCGAGAAGGCGAAGACTGAGACCGACGCGAAAGCCAAGGCCGCTCAAGCTGCCCTAGCCAAAGCGACCGACGCCAATCGCGCCGAGTTGCAGAAGGCACAAGCCGAAGCCGAAGCAGCCAAAACCAAGGCCGTGGCCGAGGCGACTGCTGCCGCTGCAAAATTGAAAGCTGCCAACGACGCCAAGACCGCCGCCGACAAGCGTGCGACCGACACCGCAACCGCCGCCAAGCCGAAAGACTTGAACGTGGTCGTGGTCTCGACCGTCGGTCAAATCGCCGTGGCCGCTTCACCGGCGAAGCTCGCGATCAAGACGCCGAGCGTGACGGTGAAGAAAGGGGAGAAGGCCGAGGCGACTGTCGCGGTGACCCGCTTGTACGGCTTTGCCGATGCCGTCGACTTGGTCGTGACGCTGCCCGGCAACCTGAAAGGCGTGACGATCCCGAACGCCTCGATCGCCAAGGGCAAGGATGACGTCAAGCTCGCGATCAACGCCACGAAGGACGCTGCCCCCGGCAGTTACGAAGTGGTGATCAAAGGAACGCCGAAGATCAACGGCGTGAACACCGCACTCGAAGAGAAGCTGACCTTGAAAGTCGAGTAAGAGTATCCATCACGCTCCACGTGATGCGGCTTTGATAAAAAGCTCCCATTTCAATTCACCCTGAACCGTTTCATCGCTTACGAACAAGACGCCATCACGCGGAGCGTGATGAATACTATCTACAACGTGTGACCCGCGGACGCTGTGCCTGCCGCGAGTCGCATCCCGCCATTGATAAAGGTTTCGCTATGTCGCGTTTCTACCTGTTCGCCGTCGTCAGCACGCTGGTGTTTCCGCAATCGTTGTTGGCTGCCGATAAACCGGCCGACAAGAACGCCGCTCCCCAGGTGATTCAAATCGCCGAAGTGAAGCGTGACAAGCCGGTCGACTTCGACAAAGAAGTGCTGCCAATCTTGCGTAAGAATTGCGTGGCGTGCCACAACGCGTCGACCGCCGAGGCCAAGCTCGTCGTCGAAAGCGCTCAAGCGATGCTCAAAGGTGGCGACAGCGGCCCGGCGATCATCGCCAAGAACGGCCTCGCCAGTATCTTGATCAAGCGCGCCACGGGCGAGCTCGACGACATCATGCCGCCGAAGGACAACAAGGTCGCGGCCAAGCCACTCACGCCGCAAGAACTCGGCATCATCAAGCTCTGGATCGATCAAGGTGCTCAAGCCGGTGGCGGCACCGCGGCCGAGACCATTGCTTGGCAGCCGTTGCCCGCCGGTGTGAACCCGATCTACTCGGTCGCGATGACCGGCGATGGTCAATACGCTGCCGCAGGTCGTGCGAACCAAGTGTTCGTCTATCACGTGCCGACGGGCCGCCTCGTCGGTCGTTTGACCGATCCCGAGTTGCTCAAGCAGGGAATCTACAAACAACCCGGCGTCGCCGATCTCGACTTGATTCAATCGCTCGCGTTCAGTCCCGATGGCACCGTGCTCGCCTCGGGCGGCTACCGCGATGTGAAGCTGTGGAAGCGTGATCGCAATGTGCAAGTTCGCAAGCAAACCGACCTCGGCGAAGTCACCGCCGTGGCCACGAGCGCCGATCGCAAGCTAACCGCCGTTGGCGGCGCGGATGGCTCGCTCAAGGTCATCGACACCGCCACGGGCAAGCTCGTCAAACAGCTCGACAAGCACGCCGCGGCTGTCACCGGTGTGGCGTTCGATGCCGAAGCCAAGACGCTCTACTCGGGCTCGAAGGACAAGTCGATTCGCGCCTATCAACTGAGCGATGGCAAGCAGACGGGCAAGATCGAAGCCGCCGCCGAGGTCAACGCCCTAGTGCTGACCAACAACGGTACGCAGCTCGCCGTGGCCGTGAACGACAAGTCGCTGATGGTCTGGGCTCTGCCGCTGCCCGAGAAGGCCGACAAGACTCCGGATGCCGTCAAGAAGCAAGAGAAGATGGCCCAACCGATCACGTCGCTCGCCAATGTGCCGGGCCAAGCCACGCAAGTGGTCAGCGGCTCGCCCGATGGCAACGTCGTGATCTGGGACGTGACCGGTCCGAAGCAAGTAAAGACGTTCAAGCACGGCGGTGCGATCAGTGCCGTCGCCGCGCGGGCCGATGGCGCTCGCATCGTGTCGGTGGGCGCGGACAAGATCGGCAAGCTGTTCAACGTGGCCGATGGCAAGGTGCTCGGCGAGTTGCGCGGCGACTTGCGTTTGGCGACGGGCGTGGCCGCGGCCGATCGCTTGGTCAACTTGGCCAAGGCCGACGTGGCGTTTGAGAAGACCCAAGTCACCGATGCCGAGAAGGCCGTCACGACCGAAACGGATGGCGTCAAGAAAGCGACCGAAACTCTAGCCACGGCCGAGAAGACGCTCAAGGAAAAGACCGACGCCGTGAAGAAGCCGAACGACGAAAAGGTCGCCGGTGAGAAAACGGTCAAGGATAGCGAAGCCGCTCAGAAGAAGGCCGAGGATGCGAAGGCTGGCGCTGAGAAGGAGCTCGCTGCTGCGAAAGATGCCGCGAAAGCTGCGGATGATAAAGCGAAAGCTGCGAAGGACGCCGCCGCGAAGATGAAGGACAAGAAGGAATTGGCCGACGCTGCGACTGCCGCCGAGAAGGCTGCGAAGGAAGCTGCCGACAAGGCCAAAGCTGCCGAGACCAAGAAGACCGCCGCCGACAAGGCCGCCACCGATGCCGTCGCTGCGGCGAAGAAAGCCGCCACCGACTTCACGGCCAAGGAGAAGGCGTTCACCGACGCCGAGAAGGCTCGCACCGACGCCAACACGGCCAAGCAGTCGGCCGAACGGGCCCTCGCTTCGGCCAAGTCGGCGCAAAAGAAAGCAGAAGAGCGCGTGCCGCAAGTGAAAGCCGCCCTCGCCGCGGCCGAAAAGCGTCAGAAGGATGCTGAGACCGCGCTCGAAGCTGCCAAGAAGAAGGCAACCGAAGCCGAGACTCCGATCCTGGCCGTCGCGTTTTCGCCCGATGGCAACGAGATTGCCACCTCAGGCGACGACAAACTCGTACACACCTGGAGCGCCGAGACCGGCGCGGCACTCGATCTGTTCGAAGGTCACGCCGCAAAGGTCAGTGCCCTGGTCTACGCCGATGATCGCACGTTGCTCTCGTTCGGCACCGACAAGACGACGATCGCTTGGAACACGCTCCCCGAGTTCAAGCATCTCAAGACCTTGTCACCCGCTTCGGGCCAAGAGTTCGCCGATCGCGTCACCGCGCTCGACTTCAGTGGCGATGGCAAGTTGCTCGCTACCGGCGGCGGTGCCCCGTCGCGCGGCGGTGAGTTGAAGCTCTGGGATGTCGCCACCGGCAAGCTCGTTCGCGAACTGCCCGAGGCACACAGCGATACCGTGTTCTCGGTCGAGTTCTCGGCCGACAACAAGCTCCTGGCCAGCAGTGCCGCCGACAAGTTCGTCAAAGTGTTCGATGTCGCGACCGGCAAGTTCGTGAAGTCGTTCGAAGGTCACACGCATCACGTGCTCGGTGTGAGCTGGATGAGTGATGGCCGGACGCTGGCTAGTTCGGGTGCCGACAATGTCGTCAAAGTTTGGGACTTTGTCACCGGCGATCAGAAGCGGACGATCCAAGGCTTTGCCAAGGAAGTCACCTCGCTCAACTTCGCGGGCGACAGCCCGAACGTCGTGGCCACGTGCGGCGACAAGACGGTCAAACTGCTGCGAGTCGACAACGGCAGCACGGTCCGCACGTTTGCCGGCGGCGGCGACTTCATGTACTCCGGCGCGGTGAGCATCGACGGCAAGACCGTGATCGGCGGCGGACAAGACAGCGTGTTGCGAGTTTGGAACGGCGACAACGGCAACGAGGTTCGCAAGTTCGAGCCGCCCGTCGCTCCGTCGACCCAACAAGCGTCGCGTTAGTCTACTACGTGATTAAGCGACAGTGACGAGTGTGCCATGTCCACGTCTTCGTGGACATGCTCTGCACCGGGGAAACATGGCCACGCAGACGTGGCCATGGCACCCGGCGAGCCCGTCCGCATTGCTTGCGAACGATGTTTATCGCCGTCGCAGCGCCAGGATCGTCCGATCGTCGTACTTCGGTCCGGGACAATGCGTCTCGAGGAAATCACGCACCAAGTCGACGAGTTGGCCAGCCGACGCCTGCGGATGCTTGAGCAGCCACTGGCCAAGCTTCGCCAAGTCGAGCGATCGGCCGCGTTCATCAAGCGCATCGAGCACGCCGTTGGTGAACGTCACCAGCGACTGACCGCGAGTCAGATTCAGCTCGTGACACGCGAAGACCTGCTCGATATCGACGCCCAGTGCTAATGTCGGCTCGACCAGCGACCGCCACTGATTCCGTTCCAGGAGAAGCACGGTTGGCGATCCTGCAACCGAGTACCGCACCCGGCCGGAGTTGGGATCGGCGAACGCGACGAACAGATGCGCGTATTGATCGCCCGTGGAACTGCACCACATCTGATGATTGATGCGCGCCAGGATCTCGTCCGGCCCGCGAACGTCGTTCGCCACCGCCCGCCAAGTTGCACGCACAGCCGCAGCACAAAGCGAGGCGTCGACACCGCCGTCAAGACAATCGGCCACGGCCACCATCAGTCGTTCGTCGTCGGTCACATGCCAGTCGTGGAAGTCGCCCCCCAAGCGTTGCAGTTGCTCGGTGACGCCAGCCACCTGCCAGGCATCAAGCAGCGGCGCGACTTGCGGCAGTTGTTGTTCTTGAATCTTCGCGGCAAGATCGAGCTGCTTTTCGAGCTTCGCGGTCTCGGCCCCTTTGGCCACGAGCAATTCACGTTCGAGTTCGGCCGCCATGCGCCCCGCGACAATCTCGAGCATGTTGATTTCGGTATCGCTGAACGACCGAGGCTGATCGGCGAAGACCCACATCGTGCCGAGCAACGTCGAGGCCGACGCGATCGGCACACACACCGCCGCGCCGCACGTTTCGGGCACGTTCCAATACGGCATCATCCCCGGCTCATCGAGCACCACGGCGTGACCACACATCGCTTCGAGATCGGCGGTCGCACCGGCCAAGGCCCGCGCAGGTTCAGCGAGCCGGGCCAGGGGCAAATTCCAATGCGTGCGCAGTTTCAACTGCGTCGTGCCGCTGTCGAGCAGATACACGGCTGCCGATTGAGCGCCGATCACCTGTGCCCCACCGCGCAGAATCGACTCGAAGCGGTCGGCCAATTGCTCACCATCGCGGCGGCGCGCGATCACCGGCACACTGGTGGCCAACTCGGCCTCGCCACTGCGGAGCGCCGCGCGGGTCTGTTCGAGTTCGTCCCACAGTTGACCGATAAGCGTCCCCAACACATGCACCGCCTGAACTTGCGGCGTGCGCTTTGGAATGTGAGTGCTGGTCGTGTTCTCGGGCCGCTCGGCGACTTGGGTCAGCACGGTTTCGAGCGCGGTGCCGGTCACGCGCTCGAACGCCTTATCGAGCTCGATGAGCAGGGAGCGATCTGCGAGCGTTTGCGGCAGCGATTCGCGGTACAAACGGAGAAATTCAGGCGAGGCGGCGTTCACGGCGCGACGGTATCCCGGCAACAAGAGCACGGCCCGCCGATCTCCGTTCCGGCAGTCCGCAGGTCGAATAACTTCCGGTCTCCAAGACCGGCTGTGTGAGAGTTATCGACTGCTAGCATCGAGAAGATGAACAATCCGCGTAAACTTTCCGGAGTGGGTAGTGTAGGCCGCGCCGGAAAATTCGCATTCTGGTGCATCATTTTTTGATGGTAACGAATTTGCCGGGCCGTCGATTGTCAGCTCGCCCGCCGCCACCGTCGCCGAAAATCGTCGAAAACCCCGCAGAAATCGCCGGTCTACAACGGCTCTCCACTTCGTTTATAGTAAGGGTCCCGTTCCGCCCCGACCTGCATCGCACCCTGGAGATACACCCATGCCACGCCTCGCGCTCGCCTGTCTGTTGCCTCTGATCGCCCTGATCGTTTCCACGGCACGTGCCGAACTGCCGGTGTTGTTTACCGACGATTTTGAGAACGGGGCGGATCGCTGGCAGCCGACCGATGCCAAGGCGTGGAAGATCGTCGACTCGGTGCGCGGCAAAGCGTATAGCCACTTTGCCCAGAGCCAGTACAAGCCGCCGCATCGCAGCCCGTTCAACTTCAGTCTGATCAAAGACCTGACCGTGACCGACTTTCAATTCGATACTCGGCTTCTCAGCACGAAGCCCGACTACAACCATCGCGACTTGGTGCTCGTGTTCGGTTATCAAGACCCGGCCCATTTCTATTACGTGCATTTTGGCAAGAAGACCGACGATCACGCCAATCAGATTTTCATTGTCAACGACGCGCCGCGCGTGAAGATTTCGACCAAGACCACGCCCGGCACCAATTGGGACGACAAGTGGCACCAAGCCCGGATCGTGCGTGATACCAAGAGTGGCAAGATCGAGATCTATTTCGACGACATGGAGACGCCGGTGATGGAAGCGACCGACAAGACGTTCACCTGGGGACAAGTCGGTATCGGCAGCTTTGACGACGTCGGCGATTGGGACGACGTGCAACTACGCGGCGTGAAGAAGTAGCCCGCCATGCCCAAGATCGTTATCGACGTCCGTTTGCCGAGTGCGGCGCTAAAGCAACTCGCGGCGCTGGCCGACGTGCAGCTTGTACATTGCGAGCCGACGGCGCTGCAAAATCCGTCGCGTGATTTGCCGGTCGAGCAAATTCGCGATGCCGAGGTGCTCGTCTGCACCACGCCGCCGCGCAATCATGCCGAGATGACCGCGCTGCGGTTCGTGCAGTTGTCGAGCGTCGGCTATGCCCAGCTGTATGGTCTGCGGCTGGTCGAGCGCGGTGTGCGCGCGTGCAACGCCCGGGGCGTGTATGACACGGCGATCGCCGAATGGAACCTGGGGATGATGATCGCCCTAGGTCGCGATCTGCGGAGCATGATTCGCCAGCAGGAGCACCACCTGTACGAAGTTGCGCCGCGGTTTGCGCATGAAATTCGCGGCAGCGTCGTCGGCTTGTGGGGCTACGGCGGCATCGGTCGCGAGACGGCTCGGTTGGCCAAGGCACTCGGCATGCGGGTGCATGTCTACACGCATCGCCCGCCTCGACCGCGGCAAGCGACCTACGCCGTGCCGGGCACGGGCGATCCCGACGCGAGCTTGCCCGACGCGTGGTTCAACGCCGGTGCAGAACTCGACTTTCTCGCCGGGCTCGACTTCTTGATCTTGGCCATGCCGTTGACACCGGGCAACACAGGGATCATCGGCGAGCGTGAATTGCGTGCGTTGAAGCCGACCGCGTTTCTGCTCAATCCCGCGCGCGGGCCGCTCGTGCAAGAAGCGGCACTGCTCAAAGCGTTGCGTGAACGTTGGTTCGCCGGCGCGGCACTCGACACGCACTACTATTATCCGTTGCCGGCCGATCATCCGCTGTGGAGTTTTCCGCAGGTGATCATCACGCCGCACATCAGCGGCTCCGACAAAGGCCCCCACTTTCTCAGTCGCATGGGCGAGATCGCCACCCACAACATCGCTGCGTTCCTGCGCGGAGAGCCGTTGTGGAACGAGTTGACCGCCGACGAGTTGAACGGCGTGTGAGTTCGATTCCTTCAGGTCGAATCACGGCTTGGGTGGCTTGATCGTGCTGCGAAGCCGCGAGTCTCCTTCCCAATGCTCGTTGAACCAAATGCCATAGCCGCGCGTCAGTTCGGCCTGGGCCCGACTCGCGTACGGTGTGCCGATGTGTTCGTTGATCACCTTGCGATATTGCGCGTCTGCCAGTCGAATGCGTTCGTGCAACCACGCATCGATCTTAGCGTCAGGATGTTCGATGATCGGCTTGCGCGCGTGAATGTGCCAGCCGGTGGTGGGCCGTTTGATGCCGTAGATGTTTTTGATCGGCAGCGGATTCCGCATGAATGCTTCGAGTGACAAACCATACTGATAGATACGAACCTGATAGGCGTAGACTTGCGCGAGCATCAGATCGTAGTTCGCTCGCCACCGCGGACTTGCTTCGCGATTGCGTAGTCGCTCGACCGTCACAAGTGCCCGTTCGGCCTCGCTGAGGTATTCAACGAGCCGTTTCGAGATCGCTTGTTCGGCAGTTGCGGCCCGCTTGAATTGATCGATAGCCAGCGGAAAATAGTGGCGCAGCTCGACGCGCGTGTCGCCCGTGTGTCGAGTGTCGTACGGATTCAGATCGCTGATGATCTTCCACTGATACCGCCGCAACTCGCTTTTGTCGCGCTCGGCGATATAGTCATCGCGCGGTCCCAAGTCGGGGAGGTAGGCCCGCATCTGTTCCAACGCGTACTTGCGATTGTCACGTCCAACGAGGTTGGTTTCAGGACTCGGCAGCATGAAGAACACGCCGCCGGTCTCACGGGCCAAGCGACATTGCTCGTAGGGTCCAAAGCCGCTGCCATGGGCGTCCCAACGGCGATGCAGGCCATCGATCTGCAATAACTCGGGCAGCGGCGTCTCGGGCCCACGATCGATTGGCAGCCAGAACGGTATGCCGGTTCCGGGATCTTCCCAACGCAGCCGCGCGTAAGGGTAGCCGAACACCGCCTCGCGACCGAGAAAGTAGACCCGACAGCGAGCCGCTTTCGCTTCGGCGATCGTCGACTCGAGATACTTGACGTTCGACGCGGGATCGCCACTTTCGTCGGTGAGTACGATCGTGATCAGCTGACGATTCCCTTGCACGGCAAACTTGCGATGCGTTTGAATCGCGAACGAAATCGCCGGGCACATTAACTCCAGGCCCGACTCATCGACCGGCACCTCGTCGATCGCGCGGCGAATCTCGTCCAGGTTCGCCGTGGGGGTCTTGGTGTGAACATTCTGGTAGGTCGCGCCGTAGCTCGTCACGGCCGTGAGCAGCGCGTCTCCCTGAGCGACGTGCTTGGTACGCAACTCTTGATACACACGGTCGAGGCGCGCGTTGATCTCGTCGCGATCGTCTTTCATCGAGCCCGATTGATCGAAAACCCACACGACGAGAACCTTGCCCCGCTCGAGTTTGCCGAGAATTTCGAGCGTGATTCGATCGAGCGCTTCGGCGTAGTCGTCGGCGTGAGCAGCGACATCGCCCAATTGCCCGGCAGGCAGTTCGCGCGAGATGTGCGTCCCGTTGCTCCCGATGACATCGACAAGGCCGACATCGACCTGAACCGTAGTCGGTGTATCGGTTTGAACTTGGGGCGTGGACACACTTGCTTGAGCCAATGCTACGACACTGCCAAACGCGCCAACGAGTTGTGTTGGAGCCGTCGATATCAAATCAGAAGGCTGCTCGGCCGGTTCGATCAGATCATTGAGGTATTCCACGATCTCGACATCCTCATCCGACGCGTCCACGGTCAATTCTGCCAATGTCGAAGCGACTTGAATCGTGATCAACATCATGCCCATCGCGACGAGTAACGCGCAATGTACGACGGTCGAGACTCCGAACGCGGTGAGTGTCTCGATCACCGGCCGCGAAAGCAGCGACGGCGCGTCGTCGATGTCCGTACCGATAGCGCTGCCAGATGAATGCGCAGACATAGCCGCCTCCGGAATGAAGATCGTGGCCAATCCGTCGAGTTGCCCGTGATATGAAGCCGCCAAGAGAATCGCGAGCGTCGGCAGATCTATTCCCGCAAAACGAAAATTGGGCGACAACTCGTCGATTTGACCGAACTGCGTAGAATGCCAGTAGGAACTCTAGCCGCGATACGAAAGAGCAAACCATGTCCACCACGATCATGAAAGAGCAACGCACGCCCGTCGAACTGGTCGGACTCGTCGTGTCGCTCGTGCTCTGTTTCGCCGCGGCGGGCATCGGCGGATGGCTCACCTCGCTGTCGATCAACGGCTGGTATCGCACGCTCATGATGCCGTCGTTCGCGCCGCCGGATTGGATCTTCGGACCGGTCTGGACGGCGCTCTATTTGATGATGGCTGTCGCCGCGTGGCTGGTCTGGCGCGAACGGCGCGTGCGTCCGGCCACCGTGCCGCTCGCGATTTTTGCCGGGCAGTTAATCTTGAACATCGCTTGGTCAGGACTCTTCTTTGCGCTGCAGTCGCCGGGGCTCGCCGCCGGTGAGGTTGTCCTGCTATGGCTCGCCATTCTGGCCACGATCATCGCCTTCCGTCGTGTCTCGTCCTTCGCGGCCACGCTGCTCGTTCCTTATCTGTTGTGGGTCAGCTTTGCGACGGTACTCAACTTCGCGATCTGGCGGTTGAACACGTAAAGGGGCGGCGGCGCGAAACTGCAAGCGAGCCGCCGACTCTCTTGACTCAACGGCCGCCATGTGGTGAGACATCGCAGCTCGCTTGCGGTTTCGCGCCGTTTTCTCCCCGCCATCCAACCCTTTCCCGCGCCCGCAAAGTTTGCGCGACCGTCGCCTACGGTGTTCCGCGCCTGCCACGCTCTCGCCGTCCTACCCGTGCAACCGATATCAGATGCAGAGCTGCTATCGTCCGGCGGCGTCATCGATGTCAGGGATGCTGTCATGCCAAGTCGACGTGCGTTTCTCATGACGGGGCTGTCCACGCTTGCCGTGCTAGGGAGATGCCATAGCGCCGTGGCTCAGTCGACCGGCCAAATCACGGCCGCACGGGTGCTCGAAGTTCCCGCCGCGCTTGGGCAAGAGCCGGTGGTTATGTCGTGCGTCACGGTCAGTGCCGACGGTCAGTTCCTCGCCACCGGCGGTGACGACTATCTCGTCCGTATCTGGCGTCTCGCCGTGGGCCAAGTGATCCAAACGCTGCGTGGTCACACCGATTGGGTGCGTGGCGTGGCGTGGCACCCGAGTGCGCCGCAGGTGGCGAGCGTGGGTGATGACCGTTCGCTGCGGATTTGGAATCCGACGACCAACGACGAGTTGCACGCGATTGACTTGCGGCAGCCGATGTTTGCCCTGGGCTACACGCCCGATGGTCACGCGCTGATCGTGGCCGGTTTTGACGATGTGATCCGCGTGTTCGATGCCAGCACTTATCAACTCATTCGCGAGTTGAACGCCGCTAGTTCCGATGTCCGGGCGCTCGCCATTTCGCCCGACGGTACGCGCCTCGCCGTCGGTTCGCGCGGCGGTCGCATTCGGCTATGGAGTCTGCCCGAGTTCGCCGTCGTGGCCGATATCGACGCTCATCGCCAACGCATTCGGGCCGTGAGTTTCTCGCCCGATGGTCAGCAACTCGCCTCGGGAGGCGAGGACCGGCAACTGCGTCTGTGGTCGAGTGTAAACGGCGCGGCGATCGTGACCCTGCCCGATCGACCAGGCAAGATCATGTCCCTGGCGTGGGTCGGGCCCGACTGGCTGGCCGCAGGGGCGAGCGACAACACGATTCGTCTATGGCAGCGCGCACAACGCGCCGAGGTGCTCGAACTCACGGGCCACACCGGATCGGTGACGTCGCTCGTCTGGTCGCCCGCACAGCAGACGTTGATCTCGGGCAGCTTTGATACTTCGGTGCGGCTGTGGAATCTGGACCGCGAAGGGATGTTGAAGTTGGCCCGACAGCCGGAGCAAGTTCGGTAGTGGGGAGAGGTGAGTAAGTGAGTAGGTGAGTAAGTGTGGGTGGTGAGCCTCGACGGCTCAATGTGGAAGACATGGAGGTTTGACGTGGGCTGGATCACGAGACTCGGCAATTGGCGACGACGGCGTTCGGCGCTTGCCGGCCATGCGCCGCCGACCAGCGACGACGCGCTCGCCGCCTGGCGCATCTGCCGCGTCGAAACGCTCGAACCGCGCTTGGCACTCGCCGCCGATATCCACGTCGGTGCGGTGTACCTCGAACCCGGCAGTGAACCCTCGGGCATTGATCAATTCGGCAACACGTTCACCGTCACTTGGCAAGGTGGCGTCGTCGGTACGAAGTTGTCCCGGCTCGTGATTGACACCGATGTCGATGGCGACGGCCGCATCACACGTGGCGAGACGTTTTTCGACACCGTTGCCGGTGGATCCGGTGCTCCGGGCTATGGCTCGTTTCCGTTCACGGTCGTCGAGCATACCGGCTTTGAGGTCGGCAACGTAGCGGTGCTCGACGGCGGTTCACGGCTCGCGATCGACTTGCTCGACTTTGACGCCGGTGAGCGGTTCAGCTTTCGCATCGATGTCGACGAAGCGACCAACAGCAGCTCGAATGCGGTCGCCGAAGGAGAAGAGTTCGCCGACTCGATTCTGACCGCCACATTTGAGCAGGCCGACTATCTCACCACCATTGCCAGCGACCGATTCGTCGACTTCTTCGACGACAAGTTGAGCACCAGTGGCTTACCGCTGCCGCATGATCGCTACACCACGCCACCCGCCGATGCCGTGTCGGTCTACACCGCCGGTGCGATTGCGTCGGTCGCACAACAGCCGCTGCCGAGCTCCATTGCCGGGCGGGTACATTACGACGCCGGGGGCGATGGCCAATACGGCGCGGGCGATCAACTACTGAGCGGCATTTACGTCAAGCTGCTCGACCCCGCAGGCAATGTGTTGGCGACAACCACCACGAACGACCAAGGCGAGTACCTTTTCGACAAGCTGCCGCCGGGCGTGTACTCGGTGCATGAGATTCAACCGCTCAACTACTGGCAAGGGGGCGAGCGAGTCGGCAGCGTCGGTGGTACGATCGCCACGGACGATCGCATCGTCGACATCGATCTTGGGGCGAACGTGCATGCCGTGCGTTATGACTTCTGGGAAGTGCTCCCGAACTCGATCAGCGGTCGGGTGCATGTCGATCTCGACGGCGATTGCGAGTACGACACCGACGAGCCGCTGCTGGCCGGCGTGACGATCGAGTTGCTCGACGAGCGCGGCGCGGTGTTGCAACGTACGCTCACCAACGACCAAGGCGAGTATCGCTTCGATCAATTGCCGCGCGGCGACTACGGCATCCGCGAGGTTCAGCCCGCCGGCTACGAAGATGACGAAGAACACGTCGGCACCGCCGGGGGCGAACTCACGGCCAACGACCTGATCACGCGTATCGTGCTCGGTTCGGATGTGCATGGCGAGCACTATGACTTCTGCGAAACGATCGTCACCCCGCCGCCACCACCACCTCCGCCGGGCACACCGCCGGGCTCGATCAGCGGTTACGTCTTTCAAGACGGACCCGAGCGGCTAATTCTGACGATCATCGACAAGC
>JAEUIL010000821.1 GCA_016794255.1 Planctomycetaceae bacterium
CGTGAACCGGTGAACGTCATGCCATTCATCGAGCCCAGGGCACTGATGCAAATCAACAGACTGACCGCTTGACCACCCCACGGCCCCACCGCGCGGCTGATCACCTCGGCCGCGACCGCCTGCGAACCCGCCATGCCCGACAGTCCCAACGCATGAGCGAGCGCAAAGTTCACCATCACGTAGATGATCGCCACCACGGTCGTGCCGCCGATCAGCGCGCGAACAATATTCCGTTGCGGGTCACGTACTTCCGCGGCGACATACGCCATCTCATTCCACCCGCCATACGCGAACAGCACCATAATCAGCGCCAGCCGCAAATTGCCTCCGCCGGATACGACCGGAGCGGTCTCCACGGCCGCGGGCAGAAAACTCAGCGCAACGATCACGACGCTCGTGAGACCGATGACCTTCGCCAGCGTCAGCACATCTTGGGTCCATTTGCCCGGCTTTACGCCCAACACGTTGATCGTCGTGAGCGCGACAATCGAGCCGCACGCGTAAAGCGTCGATCCGCTCGCTCCCAGCGGAGCAAGCTGTTGTGCGTACGCGCCGAAGACATACGCCATCGCCCCGATCGAGCCCGGCCGTACGACCCACAGTTGCAGCCAACCAAAGAGAAAGCCGGCGGCGCGACCCCAGGTCTTGGTGAGAAAGACGTAGTCGCCACCCTCGCTTGGATAATGCGTTGCCAACTCGGCATAGCACAGCGCGCCAACGAGTGCGAACACGCCACCTGCGACCCACACGCCGACCAATTCGGCGATGCTTCGCACCGATCCGGCGATCACGGGCGAGCTTTCGTACAGGCCCGAGCCGATGATAATGCCGACGATGATCGCGGCGGTGTCGAACAGCGACAATTCTTTACGCGGTTGCGCCGCGAGGTCGGGGGAAGGTGCTGAATTGGTCATTAGTGCCCGCCCGTGCGTAGATTTAAACCGACGACGCCCGCGATGATCGCTGCCAGCGAGACGATTTTGACCCAGTCGACGCTCTCGCGAAACCAGACGATGCCGATCACGGCAATCAGCGCGGTCCCCAACCCGGCCCAAATCGCATAGGCGACACCAATCTCGAGTTTGAGCAACGCCCACGAGAGCGAGGTGAAACTGAGCGAGTAAAACACGACCACGCCCAGTGCCCAGTTCCAACGCGTCATGCCCTGCGACAGTTTGAGACACGTCGTGCCGCAAATCTCGAGCAGAATGGCACTCATCAAATAGACCCAACTCATCATCGTTTCACCCCCTCGGCTCGATTCCAATAGAACCATGCGGTCGCGTCCGGGCGTTGCTTGAACTGCTGCAACTCCTGAGTCGCCGCAGCAATCTCGGGCGGGGTCGCCAACCCTGTGGCAACTAGATGATCGGCCGCGCCGACGACGTTGCCGAGCAAGTTGTCGATCCACGGCTCGAAACCGGGCGAACCGGACCAGTGCACCTCGGGCTGAATCGACAGTTTGATCGACGTGAATCCCGCTTGTTGCAGGAGCGGCAACAGACGCTTACCCACCCGGGCATCGCCCCCCAAGCGTTGCTGCAAGATCGTGAACTGTCGCCAAAGTTGCTCGAAGGCTGCGCACTCGGGATCGAGCACACTCACCAGAATGTCGTTCTCCTGTGTGCAAAAACGTCCGCCGGGCTTGAGCACGCGGTGAGCTTCACGCAACACCACCTCGGGCCGCGCGACGTGTTCCAATAGATAACGACAGTAGACAAGGTCGAAATGTTCGTCGGGCCACGGCAGGCAATGGGCATCGCCTTGCACGAAAGTCAAGCGTGGATCGCGCGGCGCGGCCCGCAATTGATCGACCGAGTACTCGACGCCCGTCACGTGACCGTCGCCCACGAGGCACGACAAGTCATGCGCCAATAGTCCGAGCCCGCTGCCGATTTCGAGCACCTGCTGGCCGGGCTGCGGATTCACAAACGCGACAAACGGCGGATTGGTGAGCCGGTTCAAGGCCGCGAGCCGGCGCTGCTCGTCGAGTGTCGTGCCATGGATGTATTGGGCGTCGCTCATGAACGCAGAGCATAGGGCGGGATCGGAAAGGTGACCAGAGCCGAGGCGGAAAAGTCGACAAGGGTGGTCGAAGCGATTCAAGTGGTTATGTCGCCTGAGTTTGCGATCCCCAGCAAGTCGGCAAATTATCTTGAGCGTCTGCTGCCGATCAGATAAGCTAGAGGCGATTCGAGTTCCCGCCCGGCTACCCCACCTGCCTTCGGATCACGCCTGCCCATGCCCGCTCGCCCGCCGAGTCTGTCGCTGCGCTCGCTCTCTGCTTTTGCTGCGGCCGCGTTGTCGCCGCTGTTCGTGGCTTCGCCGACCGACGCGGCCGAGTTGATCGCGAATCCGCCGCAAGTCGAAATCGTCGGTGCCGGCAACCGTTATACCCTGCTCGTCGATCGCAAGACCGCCGATGGCCGGTTGCTCGACGTCACCCCGCAGGCCAAGTTCGTCGTGGCTGATCCGAACGTGGTGCGAGTTTCCGAGACCGGCGAGTTGTCGGCCGTGAACGACGGTCAAACGACGGTCGCCGTGTCGAGCGAGTTGGGTTCGACGACCGTGAACGTCACCGTGCGGGGGACCCACGAGCCACGGTCGTTCAATTTCGAGAACGACATCACGCCACTGCTCACGCGTTACAGTTGCAACTACTCCGGCTGTCACGGCAAGGCCGAGGGACAGAACGGGTTCAAGCTGTCGGTCTTCGGTTTCGATCCTGTGGCCGATCACGGTTCGCTGGTGAAAGAAAGTCGCGGTCGACGCCTGTTTCTGGCCGCCCCTGAGCAAAGTCTGTTCTTGCAGAAGGCCGCGGGCATCGTGCCCCATGGCGGTGGTCCGCGGATCGAACGAGACTCGCGCGAGTACGATGTGATTCGAGCTTGGATCGCCGCGGGAGCGCCGCTCGGTACCGATGCAGATCCCAAAGTAGCGAGCATCGAACTGTCGCCGGACGAGCGTGTGCTCGATCTCAAGATTCAGCAGCGACTCCGCGTGCTGGCAAAGTACACCGATGGCCGCGTGGTCGACGTCACGTCGCTCGCTAAGTTTCAATCGAACAACGATGGCGTGGCGAGTGTCGACGACACTGGACTCGTTCAAGTCGGCGAAACCCCGGGCCAAGTCGCGATCATGGCCAGCTTCGCGGGTCACGTCGATGTCTTTCTCGCGTTGGTTCCCCGTGCGGAGAAGATCGACAAGTACCCCGCGCTGGCCGAGACGAACTTCATCGACACGCTCGTCCACAACAAGTTGCGAAAGCTCAACATTCTCCCCTCGGGCATCTGCGACGACGCGACTTTTTTACGTCGCGTGACCCTCGATCTGATCGGCACATTGCCCACGCCGGAAGAATCGCGGGCGTTTCTCGCCGATCAGCGGCCGGACAAGCGCCAGCGATGGGTTGACGCGTTGCTCGATCGCCCCGAGTTGGCCGACTTTTGGGCCTTGAAATGGGCCGACCTGCTGCGAGTCGAGCGGAACACGCTTGGGCACAAAGGAGCGCACGATTACTACGAATGGATCCGCGCGAGCTTCGCGACTGGCAAGCCGCTCGATCGATTTGCTCGCGAGTTGCTCACGGCCGAGGGGCCGCTCGCCGAGACGCCACCGACACAGTTTTACAAAGTCGTGACCAAGCCGGGCGACATGGCCAGTACCATCTCGCAGGTCTTTCTTGGCGTGCGGATCGCATGTGCCGAATGTCACCACCACCCGCATGACCGCTGGAGTCAAACCGACTATCAGGGCATGACCGCCTATTTCGTGCCGCTCAACCGCAAGTCGTCACCGCGCGGCGACTCGCTCGTCGCAAGCGGCTTGGCCGAGACGAAACATCCGCGGACCGGCGAAAAGGTCGTCGCCCATCCGTTGGGTACCGAGTCGGCCGCGAACGAAGAACTGCCGCCGGGCGACCGTCGCCAACAGCTCGCCGCTTGGCTGACGAGCCCTGACAACCCGTGGTTTGCCAAGAACATCGCCAATCGCGTGTGGGCTCAGCTCATGGGACGCGGGTTGGTCGAGCCGGTCGATGACGTGCGAGCCACGAATCCGCCGAGCAATCCCGAGTTGCTCGACGCGCTGGCCAAGAGTCTGAGCGACGACGGTTTCGATTTCCGCAAGCTGCTGCGGACGATCGTCGCCTCGCAAAGTTACCAACGCGCCACCGACTCGAACCCGACCAACGCGCGTGACGAGCAGAACTATTCGCGAGCGCTGTTTAAGCGCCTCGACGCCGAAGTGCTGCTCGACGCGGTGTGTCAAACCACCGGAGTCGCCGAGAAGTTTCAGGGCGTCCCCTCAGGCAGCCGCGCGATTCAACTGTGGGACAGCAAAGTGTCCCACTATTTCCTGCGGCTGTTTGGTCGACCCGTTCGCAGCAGCGCCTGCACATGCGAACGCAACGCGGAACCGAATGTGTCGCAGGTGCTGCATTTGCTGAACTCTCCCGACCTGCAAACGAAACTGTCCCACCGCGGCGGCACCTTGGTGCGGCTCGCTCAAACGAAGCAAGACGATCGCGCCACGGTCGACGAGTTGTATTTGACGTTCTACAGCCGACTCCCCTCGGACGAAGAACGCACGATCGCCGTGAAGTTCCTGGCCGAGGCCGGTGTTCGCCGCGAACAAGCGGTTCAGGACTTGGCGTGGAGTTTGATGAACACGCTGGAGTTTGTGTTTAATCATTAGCAAAGTGCTTGGGTGCTTGGTTCTTAGTTCTTAGTTGAGAGGCCGATCGTAAATCGATTCAGCTCTTAACGAGATCGCGGGGAAACCAAGCACGAAGCACCAAGAACAAAGAACAAACGAGATGAATCGTTATTGTGACGGCATCCAACGACGGGACTTTGTACGTGTCGGCGCGGCGGGCGTGTTCGGCGCTTCGTTCTCGCTCCCCGGTCTGCTCGCGGCCCAAGCTCGTGGGGCGGATTCGGCTTCAGCGGCTAAGGCCAAGTCGCTGATCTACATCGTGCTCGAAGGTGGCTTGAGCACGATCGACACATTCGACCTGAAGCCCGACGCGCCGGCCGAGTTTGCCGGACCGTTTCGTCCAATCGACTCGAACGTCAACGGCATTCAAGTTTGCGAGCATTTGCCGCTCGTATC
>JAEUIL010000832.1 GCA_016794255.1 Planctomycetaceae bacterium
CGATCCCGACTTGGGTGAACTCGTCGACATGTTCGTCGAAGAAATGCCGGGCCGGATCGAGACGCTGGTCCAGCTCTACTCGTCGGCCGACCGCGACGGACTGAAGCGGTTTGCGCACCAGCTCAAAGGCTCGGCCGGCAGCTACGGTTTCGGTCAATTGACGCCGACCGCGGCCCGCTTGGAGCACTCGCTCAAGACGAGCGAGCCCGAAGCTGCGATCAAAGAAATGGTCGACGAGTTGGTCGAACTCTGCGGTCGGGTGCGTCGCGGCGTGGCCGAGTAAGGCGATTAAACTCACATCGCTCAACAATCAGCGTTTTTCCGTCGCACTGACGCGCACATCGTCGACGGCCAGATCGCCCACCGCGCCGAACAGGCCGATGCGGATGATCGCTTGCACCGAACGAGTCGGCACTTTGATCGTGGTTTTTTCGAGTTGCCACTCGGTGGTTCCCCGCCAGGGGCCCATGCCGCGCTCGCCGATCGTGTTTTGATTCTCGTCGTAGAACACCAAGGCGCACACCGGCAACTGCGTGAGCAACTGCCCGGGCCGGACGTCGGTCAGCTTGATGCGCAACGACACTTCGAGCTCGGCGACTTTGCGCCCATCGATCGCAAACGCTTGCAGCATCTGCGACCCCCGACCGGGTTGAGTGTTTGAGAAGAGCACATGATGCTCACCGAGCGGCGACAGCGGATCGGTCACCACCTTAGCCTGCCGCACGTAGTGCCACGCCACCGGCACCTGGACGCCATCTTCTTCGGCCGACTGCTCGTAAGATCCGTTAATGAGCGTCGGATTGAGCGGATCGGGCTTCACCTTCCGCTGTGATTCGGCTGTGCCGGTCATGGGTACGAACAACGTCGGGCGCAAGACATCCTTTTCCAGTTTGCCGTCGACTTTGCGGAAGAGCGTGAGCGATTGCTGATAACGCTCGCCGATGGGGATGATCATGCGGCCCCCTTCCTTGAGCTGATCGATCAACGGCTGCGGCACATTCTCGGGCGAGCAAGTGACAATCACCTTGTCGAACGGCGCGTGCTCCTCCCAACCTTTGTAGCCATCGCCGATCTTGGTAAAGACGTTGGCGTACTTCAGTCGCTTGAGCACTTTGGCCGCGTTGGTGCCGAGCGGTTCGACGATCTCGATCGAGTACACCTCTTTTACCAACGGGCTGAGCACCGCCGCCTGATAGCCGCTGCCGGTGCCGATCTCGAGCACCTTGTCGGTCTCCTTCGGCTCGAGTTGTTCGGTCATGAACGCGACAATGTACGGCGGCGAGATCGTCTGGCCATTGCCGATCGGCAGCGCCATATCGTAGTACGCATGCGTCCGCTCGCGGAACGGCACAAACTCGTGCCGCTGAGTGTCGCGAATGGCATTGATGACGCGAGGGTCTTTAATGCCCGCGGCGATGATCTCCTTTTCAACCATCGCCCGCCGCAACTCGGTGAAGTTCGGCGTTTGTGCCGCGACGGGAGACGACAGCGCTAATCCGATGAGCCCAACGCTCAAGCCGAGCCCCGCGAGCCAACGACGAGGACGCGCGGATGTGTCGGTAATTCGAAAATGTGTCACAGAGCGTATCTCCCGATCCATCGAAAAGTCACGCGGCGTTGCTGACCCCGTCAGCGAACTTGAACGAACCTCGTTTCTATTCTACCGCAAGTGTCGCTCACGACGCCACGCGACTTGCATCAGCGTATTCGGTCTTGCCGAGGTTTCGTTTTCTGTAGGACGGGTCTCCAGTCTCGTCCGTGCATCTTGAAAGGACTTGGACGGGACCGGAGACCCGTCCTGCGGAAGACACCGCTTCAAGCCCTGTCATTCGTCGCCGCCCGATCCGGGACCTTGCGATTCACGCATAACTGCGGCACAATGCCGGTCGAAAATGACTTCGTAGCCCCGAGGTAATTGCCATGCCTGCGCTGAAACTGCGTTCGGTTGAGATTGCTCTGTTTGTTGTCGTGGCCCTGGCGATGACCTACGTCACGTGGGGCCCCGTTCTCGCCGCCGATAATCCAGGACCCCAGAAGATGCTCGCTCACAACGTCTATTTTGCCCTCAACGAACCGACTCCCGCCAACGTGCAAAAGCTGATCGCGGCTTGTCACAATTACCTCTCGAAGCATCCGGGCACGGTGTTTTACTGCTCCGGCTCATTGAGCGATCTCGACCGCCCGGTGAATGATCGCGACTGGGATGTCGGGCTGCATGTGATCTTCAAGGACCGGGCCGCTCACGATGCCTACCAGGTTCATCCCGAGCACCTGAAGTTCATTGAGGAGAACAAGCCGTCCTGGAAGAAAGTCCGCGTGTTTGATACCGACGCGACGCAGAGTTAACCCTCGCGGTTGGAACCGTTCACGTAGGCCGGAGCAAGTCCGCGCAGTTCCGGCAAGCGATGATGATGGCTTGCCCCAAGCGTGTCGTTCGCACAAAGATGCCGGAACAGCGCAGACTTGTTCCGGCCTACGGTTTGTCGATATCTGAATCATGTCGCGCGGCGTATCGATTATCTTTGAAGACAACCACCTGCTGGTGCTCGATAAACCGGCAGGACTGGCCACGATGGGCGTGGTTGCCGAACGTGATAGCCTCGTGAATCGTGCCAAGCATGACTTGCGCGTGCGCTATCACAAGCCGGGCAACGTATATCTTGGTGTGGTCAGCCGGCTCGACACGGGCGTGTCGGGCGTGATTGTCTTTGCGAAGACCAGCAAGTGCGCGGCGCGGCTGAACGAACAGTTCAAGTCGCGCGACGTGGAAAAGACCTATTGGGCGATCGTTTCCGGTTCGCCACCGCCGCACGGTGAGTGCGTCGATCGTTTATGGCACGACGATCGGGCCGAACGGGTGATCGTGGTTGATGACGAACGCCCCGGCTCGCAAGTCGCCCGACTCTCGTTTCGCCGGCTGAAGTCGGTCAGCCGCGGGACGTTGCTCGAGATCGAACTGCACACCGGTCGCAAGCACCAGATTCGCGTGCAGTTGTCCGCTCGTGGCTGGCCGATCTGGGGCGACTCGAAATACCACGGTCGCGAGCCGTTCGCGCCCGGCTTGGCGCTCCACGCACGGCGATTGGCCTTCGATCATCCGACGACCCACGCCCGATTGGAATTCTTCGCGGCGCCGCCGGCCTCGTGGCAACGCGTGGGCATCACGGGCGACTGACTCGCGCACAACTTTCGTTTTCTCTCGTCGCTTAACCGTCCCATGCACTACCTGCCCCAAGATCCCGATCACGAGCATCCGCGTGGCGATGTTCGCGGCGGTTCGCCGCGCGTGCGGGTCATGGTCGCGGCGGTCGTGGTGCTCGGCGTATCGGCACTGCCGGCGCAGATCGACGCGCGCTTGCTGGGTCAGCCGGTGTGGGGCGTGCTCGCCGGGATCGGCCTGGGTTTGCTCGTGGCTCGCGCGTGGCTTGGCGTGCCGTGGCGATACTTGGTGATGCGCTGGGCGTTGTTCCTGCCGTGGGTGACGCTCATGGCGCTGGCGGTGCCGCTCAGTCGCGGTAGTGCGGGCTGGCCCGTGTTCGTCGGCATGGTGCTCAAAGCCTGGCTGGGCTTCACCACGCTCTTGCTCTTGGTGCGTTCCTCATCGAGCGATGACTTGCTGCGTGGCCTGGAGAGTCTCGGCGTGCCGCAATTGCTCGTAGCCACGATCGCCACGATGGAACGCTACGTCGCCCTGTTTCGGAGCGAGTTTCAACGCTTGCGACGCGCCCAGGCTGCCCGAACCTTCGGCCAATCGCGTTGGCAGCAGTTCACCACCAGTGCCGGACTGTTGGGCTTGGTGCTCGCACGATCGTACGATCGCGCCGAACGAGTGCATGCTGCGATGCTGGCCCGCGGTTATCGTGGCACGATGCCCCACTGGGAACGACGCCCCGCCGCTGAAAAAGCGAACACCGCTCAGGCATCGCAGTCGACGCGCTGAGCGGTGTGCTCGTTTGGAGTCTGGCAGCAATCGTTACTTCGGCGCGGGCGTTGCCGGTGCCGGTGCCGCTGCCGGTGCCGTTGCCGGTGCCGTTGCCGGTGCCGTTGCCGGTGCCGTTGCCGGTGCCGTTGCCGGTGCCGGAGCTGCTGCAGGGGCCGGAGTCGCGGGAGCCGGTGCCGCAGCAGCAGGTGCGGCTGCAGGGGCGGTCGCTCCAGCGGCAGGTGCCGGTGCTGCGGGAGCAGCGCCCGCTGGTTGAATGGCGGCCAAGGTCTCCTCGGCTTCCTTCTTCAAGAACTTGTCTTCGGCCTCGTTACCCACGATCGCTTGCAGGTCGGGCACGGCCAGCGCTCCCTTGGCACCCAAGTTGCGAATCATCTTCACCGCCGTCATCCGGGTCGCCGAGTCGTTGTGCTTCAAACCTTCGCACAGAAACGGCACCTGAGTCGGATCTTGCTCGCAAATCTGCACCAACAGCGACAAGGCCGTGATCCGCGCGTCGCTCTTGCCTTCCTTGACCACCTTGGCCCATTCTTCCGCCGTCTTGCCGTTCGCTTTGACGACCAGTTTCGTTCCGCACCCCACGAGGCACACACACACCAAGATCAGCGACACGATACGCGACAGCACAGCGAGAACTCCTTAAATGGCTCGAAAAGATGCGGAACGATGAGTCATGCAAGATAGCGTTTCGGCCCGCGCTTGCAAAGCAATTCGCGCTGCCGTCGTGACAACTTGCAACCGGCGACTTCTCATCACTTTCTCCGAAACGGGCCATGACTTGGAGCCTTTCCCCGCGACCTCTATAATCACGGATACGAATCGCTCTCGCCGCCCTGTTTGTCACTTTGGCCCATCATGACCGAACCGCTCGAAACTGCGTCGGAGACCGTCGATCCGGCCGCGTTCTTGCCTCGGTTCGGGCTCGATAGTTTTCGGCCCGGTCAACGCGACGTGATCAACGCCGTGCTCGCGGGTGAAGATTGCCTGTGCGTCATGCCGACCGGCGGGGGCAAGAGCTTGTGCTACCAGTTGCCGGCCGTGGCGATGGGAGGGCTCACGCTCGTCGTCTCGCCGCTGATTGCCCTGATGAAGGATCAGGTCGACGCGCTCTTAGCTCGCGGCATTCGCGCGACTCTGATCAACAGCACGCTCGCGCCGCAGGAGCAGTTCGCCCGGCTCGATGCGATGCGCGAAGGGGCGTATGACCTGGTGTATGTCGTGCCCGAGCGGTTCCGCAGTCCGCGGTTCATCGACGCGGTCCGGGCGATCGGCCTGAAGCGGCTCGCTATCGACGAGGCGCATTGCATCAGTGAATGGGGACACGACTTCCGCCACGATTACATGCGGCTGGGTAAGTTCCGCGCGCTGCTCGGCAATCCACCGACGATCGCCTTGACGGCCACCGCCACCGAGACCGTCCGGCTCGACATCATAGAGCAACTCAATCTGCCGTCGCCCCGGGTCTTCATCACGGGTTTTTCTCGGCCGAACCTGCACTACGGCGTCGCACAATCGGGCACGAATCGGCGCAAAGATGACGATCTGGTCGAGTTTCTCAACAAGCATCCCGGCTCAGGCATCATTTACGCTTCGAGTCGCAAGCGGTGCGAGGACGTGGCCGAGTATGTCCGCGGGACCACCAAGCGGCCGACGGGCGTGTATCACGCCGGCATGACCAAAGAGGATCGCCACGCGGCTCAAGACGCGTTCATGTCGGATCAGAACGCGATTGTCGTCGCGACCACAGCGTTTGGCATGGGCATCGACAAGCGCGATGTGCGGTTCGTCGTGCATTACAATCTGCCCGGCACGCTTGAGGGCTATTATCAAGAGGCCGGTCGAGCCGGTCGCGATGGACTGACGTCGGATTGCCTGATGTTGTTTAGCCACGGCGATCTGCGGATCCAAGAGTTCTTTATCGAGAGCTCGTTCCCCGAGCGGCGCGTGGTCAAGCAGGTTTACGATTATTTGCGGACCTGTCCCGAGGACCCGATCGAGCTGACCCAGGCCGAGTTGAAAGAGGCGCTTGGCCTGCAGATCAGCAACGAAGGCGTGGGGACGTGTGAACAACTGCTCGACAAAGCCGGCGCTCTCGAACGGCTCGAACCGCGCGAGAATTTGGCCATCGTGCGGATCGACAGCGATCTGCCCACGCTCGTCGATTTGCTCGGCAAGCAAGCGAAGAATCAGCGCCGCGTGCTGCAATCGCTCGAACGAATCGTCGGCCCGCGCCGGTTTGAGACGGTCTACTTCAATCCGCGCGAGGTGATGCTCGAGACCGAACTGGAACCGACGAGTTTGACCCGCACATTGCGCGAATTGTGCGAATTGAAGGCGTTCGATTATGTGCCGCCGTTCCGCGGTCGGGCGATTCACATGCTCAAACGAGATGTGCCGTTCGAGAAACTGGAGATCGACTTCGCCAAGCTCGAAGAGCGTAAAGAGGCGGGCTACGCCAAGTTGCAGCAGGTCGTCGAGTTCGCCCAGAGCCGAGATTGCCGCGAGCAGGTGATCTTGCGCTACTTTGGTCAAACCGACAGTGCGCCGTGTGGCCGGTGCGATAACTGTGCGCGACGCGGAATCCGCACCGTAACATCAAACACCGCGACCACAGTCCCTACTGCCGCTCCGCAGGCGCAGCGCATCGACGATGCCGTGCGAATCACGCTCGCTGGCGTGGCACGAACCCGGGCGCGATTTGGCAAGGTGATCGTGGCCCAAATGCTGTGCGGCTCGAAGTCGGCGAAGATGACCAAGTTCGGCCTGCATCGCCTGAGCACGTATGGCATGCTGAGCATGCTCAAGCAGGACGTGGTGACCGAGTTGATCGACGCCCTGCTCTCGGCCAACTACCTGGAACAAGTCGGTTGGGAGAACGAGCGACCGGTGTTGCAACTGGCCACGCTCGGTAACGAGGTGATGCTCGGCCGCGAGGCGGTGGGCCCGTTGGCGTTGCGACCAGACGTGATCAAGCAGTTGCAACGGATCCGCGCCCCCGGCAGCGACACCAAACCGACCAACTCGACACCAGCCGCGAGCAATCCTCCGGCGGCGAAACCCACGCCGGTTGCATCAGCCCCAGTTGAGCCTACTCGACCGCAACGGCTCGTTGAGTCGGACGACTACGGCGAGATGTACGAGGACGACGACAGCGCCGAGATTGTCGACGCCGATGGTCGACCCTTGGAAAGTCAGCGACCGCAACCGATCGCCGCCCCGACGCCGGTCGGCAAGCCGCTCGCACCGCCCGCTC
>JAEUIL010000864.1 GCA_016794255.1 Planctomycetaceae bacterium
ACCCGCACCGCTCAAAGAGCCGAAGCCTCTCAATGGCACCGTGGTCGAGCCAGCTCTGGTTCCCTCGGGCGAACATGAAGTGGTGCGTGAGCGGTATCCGAATCGCAACATCAAGATCGAACGTCACACGGCCCAAGATCCCGACGGCAACTTCGTCAATCATGGCAACTGGACCATGTGGGACGAGCAAGGCCGCGTGATGGGCAGTGGCGAATTCAATCAAGGCAAACGCACCGGGACGTGGATTCGCAACTACGTGCAGGGCGAGTGCGAGCTGGTCAACGGCCCCCTGGGCAAACAGTTCGCGGGCCCGTTCGTTTCCACCGCGACGTTCGAGCAAGGCGAACTCCACGGCGCGTGGACCCTGGCCGACTCCAAAGGCCGCAACGTCTTTGAGTGGAACTTCAAGAACGGCGTGCGACACGGGCGCTGCGTGTGGTTCTTTCCGAACGGCGAACTGTGGCGCGAGGTCGACTATGTCAACGGCCAACCGCACGGCGAGTTCATCGAGTGGACGCCCGACGGTCAGATTCTCGCCGCCGAGAAATACATCGACGGCCATCGCGAGATGGTGCAAGTCGAGTTTCACTCGCCAGGCGTGAAGAAGACCGAGGCCCAGTACCTGATGGCGCGCGAAGTCACGCAAGTGACGATCGATTGGTGGAACGGTATCTACCGCATCATAGTCACGGGCAAAGAAGGCGAAGATCAACGCCACGGCCCGTGGTCGACTTGGCATAAGAACGGTCAACTGGCTGGCGAGGGCGAGTATCGCTTCGATCAGCCCGAGGGTAAGTTCAGCTTCTGGCACGAGAACGGTCAGAAGTCGATCGAAGGCCAATACATCGCGGGCAATCAGACCGGCCGTTGGACTTGGTGGCACGACAACGGCCAGAAGGCGATCGTCGGCGAGTTTGACGGTGGCGAGCAAATCGGCTCGTGGCAATGGTGGCTCGCCGATGGCAAACTGACCGAGGCGGCGGTGTACTCCGATCCGATTGTGAACTCGAAGAACCGCGTGGTTCCCGACCGGCAGTACTCGTCACGACGCGAGAACGGCACGAGCAATGGCCCCGGCGCTGAACCGACCTTGGCTCCGCTGCAAGCGACCAAGCCGGGCAACAAGCTCCGTTAGAAACCCAGCTGGTTCGTTCTACAACCAGAGTCGATCGCTGCCCAGTGAGTATCCCGCCCAGACTCGCTGGGCAGCGTCGTTTGCTGGCCTCATTTCTGGGCTGGGTAATTCGCCACAGCCGGCCTGCGAGTTACAATGGGGTTCAGGAGGCCAAGCCATGTCGAACTATGAATCATTGCTTCGCGACGCGACACACTTGCCGGTTGCAGATCGAATTCAGCTCATCGAAGCTTTGTGGGGCACTTTGCCCGAGGATTCGTTACCGCCACTTTCTGCGGAATGGATCGCGGAGATCGAAAAGCGTTCGACGGAATACGACCGGGGCGATGTCACGACGGTCTCATGGGAGACGGTGCGTGAGGAAGCCCGGCTGCGTCTGGCGCGTAAGCACGGTTGAACGATGTCCCCCATCCAATTGCTGCCCGAGGCACGGCAAGACTTCGATCAGTCGTTTGATTGGTACGCCACGCGAAGCGATGTCGCGGCTGAACGATTCACGTTTGCCATCGAGGCCGGGCTGGCCCGCATCGCCAAAGATGCAGCAATGTTGCCTCACATCAACCCGCGGCATCAATATTGTCCGGTCAGCCGGTTTCCGTTTCGGATCATTTTTCGAGTGTTGCACGACCATATTCTGATCGTGGCAATTGCCCACGCCAAACGCCGTCCTCAATATTGGAAGCAGCGCGGCTGAGGCGGCAAGCTGCGCCCGCCTGATGTGGTTTTTTGCCCGCTCTAAGCAGCTTCTGGCTAACGGCTCCCCTTCCCCTCAGTGCCGGTTTCCCGCTACCATCCAGCGCAGCCGTTTGGCGGCGGCGTTTGAACCGGGAGTTGCGAGCATTATGACTGATAGCACGGAAAAACCACGCGGCGTCGACTTCGTCCGCGAGATTGTCAACGAGCACAACGCCTCGGGCCGCTTCGGTGGCAAAGTCCTGACCCGCTTTCCGCCCGAGCCCAACGGCTATCTCCACATCGGCCACGCCAAGAGCATCTGCCTCAACTTCGGCATCGCCAAAGACTACGGCGGCAAATGCAATCTGCGGATGGACGATACGAACCCGACCAAAGAAGAGGTCGAGTACGTCGAGTCGATCAAGAACGATGTCCGCTGGCTCGGCTTTCAATGGGACGGCATGTACTATGCCAGCGACTATTTCGATCAACTCTACGCCTGGGCTCTTGAACTGATCAAAAAGGGTAAGGCGTATGTCTGCGATCTGACCGGCGATCAAATCCGTGAGTATCGTGGTACGCTCACCCAGCCCGGCAAGAACAGTCCTTACCGCGATCGCTCGGTCGAAGAAAACCTCGCGCTGATCGAGCGCATGCGCCAAGGCGAGTTTCCCGACGGCTCGCGCACCCTGCGGGCCAAGATCGACATGGCTTCGCCCAACGTCAATCTGCGCGATCCCGTGCTGTATCGCATTTTGCACGCCGAGCATCACAACACGGGCAACAAGTGGTGCATCTATGCGATGTACGATTGGGCGCATGGCCAAAGCGACTCGATCGAACGGATCACGCATTCGATCTGCACGTTGGAATTTGAAAACCATCGTCCGCTCTACGAATGGTTCATCGATCAACTTGGCATTCACAAGCCGCAACAGATCGAATTCGCGCGGTTGAATCTGACCTATACCGTGATGAGCAAGCGGAAGCTGCTTGAGCTGGTGCGCGACAAACACGTGGCCGGTTGGGACGATCCGCGGATGCCGACGATCGCCGGCTTGCGTCGTCGTGGGTACACGCCCGAGTCGATTCGCAATTTCTGCGCCGAGATTGGCGTCTCGAAGACCGACAGCGTGATCGGCATGAATGTGCTGGAAAACGCGGTCCGCGAGGATCTCAACAAGCGTGCTCCGCGCGTGATGGCCGTGCTGAAGCCGATCAAGGTCGTGCTCACGAACTATCCGGCCGGGCAGGTCGAAGAGCTCGACGCGGTCAACAATCCCGAGGATCCATCGGCCGGTTCGCGCAAGGTGCCGTTCAGTCGCGAGCTCTACATCGAGCAAGATGACTTCCGCGAAGTGCCGCCCAAGAAGTACTACCGTCTCGCACCGGGCCAAGAGGTCCGGCTCCGTTGGGCGTTCTTCATCAAATGCCACGAAGTGATCAAGGATCCCGCGACGGGCGAGATCACCGAACTGCACTGCACGTACGATCCCGAGACGCGCGGTGGCAATGCCCCGGATGGTCGCAAAGTGCAGGGAACGATCCATTGGGTGAGCGCCGCTCAGGCCCAACGCGCCGAGGTGCGGCTCTACGATCACCTGTGCAAAGTCCCCGACCCGGATGATGTGCCGCAGGGTGTCGATTGGAAAACGAATCTGAATCCCGAGTCGCTGGTGACGGTCAAGGACGCGCTCGTCGAACCGAGTTTGACGAAAGCCGCGACCGGTGATCGCTTCCAGTTCGAGCGGGTCGGTTACTTCTGCGTCGATACGGACAGCCAGCCGGGCGCACTGGTGTTTAATCGCATCGTGTCGCTGAAGGACACGTGGGCGAAGATTGAGAAGAAGGCGTGAGTAGGTGAGTAGGTGGGCATCCGATCGGGGAGTGAAAACTTGGGACAGGAACACTTGAAACACATCGCCGATCCTGCCACGTTCCACGAACCGGGCGCGATCATCGTGCGCGTGCCGAGTGGTGTGCGTAGCAAGGAAAAGCTGCTCGGCATCATCGCGCAGCAGCTCAATTTTCCCCGTTACTTTGGCTGGAATTGGGACGCGTTCGAGGAATGCCTGCGCGATCTGTCGTGGTACACCGAGCCCCGCAAGATCATCCTCGTGCATCACGCCTGGCCCTTCGGATCCGCCAGTCACAACCGCGAAGTCTATCGCAGTATCCTCGCTGATCTCGCCAGTCAGCCGCACGCGTCGGGCCATACGATCGAAGTCGTCGTGCCAGAGACGAAGTCAGGTTAGACAAAATCATGACGTACAAAATCATGAAAGACAGGACGATGAAGACCAGGATCATGCGCTGGTCAACCAAACCATGCCTTCATGATTTTGTTCTCCATGATTTTGTCTAGTGCGCCTTTCTTGCTTCACGAAAAAAGGCGGACCTCTCACCGAGATCCGCCTTCTTCGTTTGATTCGAACCACTCGCGAACGAGTCGTTACTTCTTCGCCACGCCCAGAGCGCCGAGCTTCTCGGCGATGTCCTTGCCGTGACTTTCGGTCTTCACGGCCGAGTCGATCGCAAGGATCTTGCCGTTCTTGCCGATGTAGAAAGTCTTACGTGCGGCAGCGTTCTTGCCCGGGGCGACGACGCCGAAAGCTTGCGCGTTGTTCGTCTCGGGATCGCACAAGATCGGGTAGTCGAGATCGAGCGACTTCGCGAAGTCGGCATTCTTCTGTTGCGGGTCGCAGCTCGCGGTGAAGTACGCGACATCGTACGCCTTGATATCCTTGCCGAACTCACGCATCGACTTGCACTCCTTGGTGCAGCCGCCGGTGAAAGCCCGGGGGAACCACGCGATCACGACCGCTTGCTTGTCCTTGAAATCGGCGAGCGAGTACGTCTTGCCATCGCTGCCGACCATCTTGAAGTCCGGAGCATCGTCGCCCACTTTCAACTCGGCGGCCACAACGGTCGTGACCATCGCAAAGCCCAACAGGGCAAACATCAGACAAAAGTTCTTCATGACGTGGATCTCCACAGGCGGGAAAAGTAAGGAGGGGTAATGGACCGGGTCAGACTAACATGCGGCCGGGCGCGGGTCCAGCGCGGGGGCGAGACTGCGGAAATGACGAATGTCGAAGTTCAAATGACGAAAGAATGACCAATGTCGAATGACGAAGGTTGACGGACCATTCGTCATTCGAGCTTCGACATTCTTTCGTCATTTGAACTTCGGCATTCGTCATTCTCCGCGTGGGCCTCGCGATGCTCGACCCACCCTACGACTAAATCAGATCGAGCGGCGAACCGCGACGGCGCACTCGGCTGCACTCTTGGCACACGCCGGTGATGATCAAGCGATGTCCGAGCACCCGGAAGTTATGTTCCTTGGCGACGGCTTCGCGAATGCGTTTCACTTCTTCGCTCGAGAACTCGATGAGCTTCTCGCACTTTTGGCAGTACAGGTGGTCGTGCTGCGGATAGCCGTAGTCGTGCTCGTAAACACTGCGTCCGCCCAGCGACATCTGCCGCAGCAGCCCGGCGTCGACCAGTTCCGACAACGTGCGGTACACCGTGGGCCGGCTCACTTGCCCGCGTCCGAGCGCTTTGTCGAGCCGTTCGAGCAATCCATCGGCGTCGAAGTGTTCGTGTTCGGCGAAGATATTCTCGACGATCAGCCGCCGCGGCTTAGTGACCCGTTTGCCACGGCTCTGCAAAAACTCCTCGAAGCGCTCGACCGGCGACAACGAGACTTCAACGGCTGGAAGCGAGAACTCAGACGACATGCCACACGACGGGGGTCAAGAAATGAAGCGAGGCCGCGCGGGCCATCGCCTCGCCGACCTCTTCTATTCTAAGCCACAGGACTAAATGTGAAAACCCGGCGGAATGGGTCTCCCGCCGGGTTCTCGCGTCAAAAACAACGGGGAAATCAGCCCTTAGGCGATTTCGTTGAGCAGGTTTTCCAAGGCCGCGTCGAGCTTGTCGGCGGTCTCGTACGTGCCGTCGGCGATCGCTTGGCGAATCGCGTCGACTCGCTCTTGGCGAATCTCGGGCAGTTGGTTGGCCTGATCAATAAACTGAGCAGCGCTCGAGATATGCAACTCGTCGGTCACGGCCGAGCTGCCTCCCGCCGCGGTCGCCGACGAGGGACGAATCCCGTGCGGCTGCGAGATCGATTGAGGTCCATGAACATGGGATGCACCGTAAATTTGCATGTGAAAAACTCCCGCGACAAACCCGTTCGTCACCTAGTGCCGCTTCGTCCTTGAACCCAGAGCATCAGGCGGATGAACCCTGAGCAACGCGGTGATGACTTACGGAATCCGTCTGTTTGTCGGAACCGTTGTGGCCGTCGGATCAAAACGACAACCGACCGTTTCGCGTCGTGGGGATCGTGTTGTCCGCCGAGGCGAACAACGCTTCCAAGATTGACGAGTACCCACGCGATTGAAGATCAAATCTGAGCGAACGTGCGGTGATTGAATTGCGCCGACTGCCGTAAAAAATCGAACTACTTATCCTTACCGGCGCCGCATTTCCATGTCGCTCGACTCGCGGGGCACGGACCTCGTTTCGCAGGCTTTCGAGCAGGGCTACCTCGTTGTCACCCTGGCTGTCGCACACCTTGCGGCGAGCGACGCTCGAACTGGAAACGACGTTCTTGCACTCCTTGTATCGACCGCTGGGGCCGCGCTGGTTTAGTTTCCGTTGACGGGCTAACTGTTCTGCGGATCACCGTCATTCGCACAGTGATGACGCTTGTGACACCTGCCGTTTGTGGTCGGCAAGCAACACACGTTGGGCACGAGTCGCATCGTTGCCACGACCGTTGCCTTGCGGCTACACGTCGTGGGCGTCGCACTCGTTTCGACCGCCGAGCCGCGTTTCCGCTGCGCTCGCACAATCGTTGAACCTGTCATTCCCTACGCGACCCGACCGAAGGCGGTTCACGCTGGCACGGGAAATTTTCGAGCGGAATTTTAGACTCCGCCGAGAAAAGCGACAAGATCGCCGCAAGCTCTTGGCAGATTTGACTTTGCAGAATGCTGGCAAGCTAGCACACCGTGGGGCTCGTGACGAATTTGCCGATCGCAATTCGCTCTGGTTTCGCAAGCCACAATCTCGGTACTCTCCGGCGATGCTCGATTCTACCCTCGCTGAACCGTCGCTGATCGACGCCGCGCCGCCATCTTGCGCGTACGCGGGCTTTCGTCTCTCGGTCGTCGTGCCGGTCTATAACGAGGCGAACACGATCGACACCGTCGTCGCACGGATCTTTGCCACGGGCGTGCCTGTCGAGTTGATTCTGGTCGACGATGGCAGTACCGATGGTACTCGTCAGCGGCTGATGAAGCTCGCCGCGTTACAGCACGTGCGCGTCATCCTGCACCACAAGAATCAAGGTAAGGGCGCGGCGGTGCGCACCGGCTTTGCCCATGCCACGGGCGACGCCGTGCTGATTCAAGATGCCGATCTCGAATACGATCCGGCCGACTATCCGCGGCTGGTGCAACCGCTTGTCGATGACCAAGCCGACGTCGTGTTCGGCAGTCGTTTCTTGGGCCACGGTCGGCGGGCGACGCCTCTCTGGCACTAAGCAGTCAATCGCGGGTTGACGAGCCTCAGCAATCTTACGACCCGGCTGCAACTGACCGACATGGAGACTTGCTACAAGGTATTCAAGCGTTCGACGCTGCTCGCCATTCTGCCGCAGCTGCGCGAGAACCGGTTTGGCATCGAGCCCGAGTTGACCGCCCGCGTGGCACGCTTGCCTGACGTCAGGATTCGCGAGGTGGCGGTTCGTTACCACGGCCGGACGTACCACGAGGGGAAAAAGATCACCTGGCGCGATGGCGTTCGGGCTCTGTGGTGCATCGTGCGTTATGGGCTGTTTCGCTGATCGAGCGGGCTTACCGGTCGCGTTCCGGCAGCCGTTCACGGTAAACTGCAGCCGTGGAAACTGCTGCACCTTGCTCGGATAAGATGCCCCATGAACGCGGCTCGCTGGCAACACATCTCGGCCCAATACGCTCGGCTACGGATTGGCGTTCTGGGCGATTACTGTCTCGATCGTTATCTCGAAATCGATCCGCAGTTGAGCGAGATTTCCATCGAGACCGACCTGCCGGTTCACAACGTCGCCCGGGTCCGCGCTCAGCCCGGCGGTGCGGGGACGATCTTGAACAATCTCGCCGCGCTCGGCGTCGGTCGGATCCTGCCGCTCGGCTTCTGCGGCGATGACGGCGAAGGTTACGAACTGCGACGCTCACTCGCCGCGGTGCCGGGCGTCGAGGCCGAGTTGCTCTTCACCACGCCGCTACGTCGCACGTTTACCTATTGCAAGCCGCTGGTCATGCAACCCGCCGGGCCGGTCGAGTTGAATCGGCTCGACAGCAAGAACTGGACCGCGACACCTGCCGAAGTCGAAGCGGCGTTGATCGATCGCCTGCAAGGTGTCGCGGCGGAGCTCGACGCTCTGATCGTGCTCGACCAAGTCGATCGCGCCGAGACCGGCGTCGTCACGTCGCGGGTGCTCGCTGCCGTCGGGGCCTTGTCGCGCAGTCGACCGGACTTGTTGATCCTGGCCGACAGCCGTCGCGGGCTGAGAGCGTTTCCCCCGCTCGGTTTCAAGATGAATCGCGCCGAGTTGTGCGCGTTCATGCAAGTCGCCGAGTCACCCGACCTGCCGCAGATCAAACGGCTCGCGGGTGAACTCGCCCAGCGTAACGGTCGGCCGGTGATCGTCACGTTGGCCGAGGCGGGGATCGTCGGCGCTCAACCATCGGGCGTGATCGAGCATCGCCCGGCGCTCCCCGTGCGCGGGCCGATCGATGTCGTCGGCGCGGGGGACTGTGTCACGGCGAATTTGACCACGGCGTTGGCCGTCGACGCGCCGCTGGGCGAGGTGCTCGAGATCGCCAACGTCGCCGCATCGATCGTGCTGCACAAAGTCGGCACGACCGGAACGGCATCGATCGCCGAAATCGCAGCGTTGCTCCGTTAACTGCTACGCGGCTATTGAACCGAACGTGTCGCGAGTCTGGCGGTGCAGGGTATATGCCCCGACGTAGCTCGACGGAATTGGCTTGAACGATGTAACCGAGTTACAATCGCCCGCGAGACGCTGCTTCGCCCCTTCACGTCGGGAGACTCGTTATGCTTCGCACGTTTGCGCTCTGCGGGATGCTCGTGATTTTGCTCGGCTCAGGGCAGATGCCAGCGCAAGCCAGCGAACCTCAACCACAACGACCGCTGCCCGAGCCGCGGCAAGTTCCGCTTGCGATGGGACCGAAGAAGTTCGTCGACGCCAAGAACGGCAACGACTCGGCCGACGGCAGCGAGGCGACGCCGTGGAAGTCGCTTCGTCACGCGACTCGCCAACTTCGCCCGGGCGATACGCTTTATCTCCGCGGCGGTGTCTACTACGAACGCGTCTCGCTCACACGCTCGGGCACGGCCGAGGCGCCGATCACCATCGCGTCGTATCCTGGCGAACTGGCGACGATCGACGGCGGCTTGCATGAGTTCGTCGACGATCCGGCCGGCAGTTGGCAACCGTTCGCGGGCGGCGCGGCGGATGAGTACGTTTCGACACGGAGTTATCTCGACGCCGATGAACGAATCGCGCCGGATCAGTTTCTGCCAGCGTCACATGAACCCATGTGGGGCAAGGAAGACGAACGACCGCTCGCGCTCGGCCACTTCGCCAAATCGTTGGTCCCTTTGCACGGCTACCGCATCGTCGAGGATCTGCGCTCGACGAACGAGCTGTGGCTCGGCAACAAAAATGAAATGCGCGACACGGGCATCTACGGCGGGCCCGGCCTGTGGTTCAATCGCGAAACTGGACGGATTCATATTCGGTTGGCTCACCATCGCTTGGCGGGACTCGGTGATCGGGCGTATCGCGGCGAGACCGATCCGCGGCGCGTGCCGCTCGTCGTGTCGGTCGGTTTCGGTCGCGATGTGCTGCGGGCGACCGGCGTCAGTCACGTGAACCTGCGCGATCTCGTGTTTCGCGGTGCCACAGGGAGCGCGATGATTCACATCTACGGCAGCCAGCAACTCGCGCTGGATCACGTGACCATTTACGGCGGCTTTCCAGCGTTTCTGATCAATGCGTCGCAGGACATTCGCGTCACGCACTCGGCTGTGCGGGGATTGGCTGCCCCGTGGACTTCGCGAGCGCACATGAAGTATCGCGGCTCGGCCTCGTATCAAGTCGTGCTGCGCAACAACCAGCCGATCAACGAGAACATCGAGTTCGCTCATTGCGAGTTCACCGACGACCACGACTTCGGCTTCTTTCGCTTCGTCAAGAACTTGCAGTTTCATCACAACTTGGTCGACAACTTCAACGACGACGGCCTCGAGTGCGGCCCGAAGTTGCGGGCTCATTCGATGTATCTGTGGCAAAACCGGATCGGCCGCGTGTTGATTCCGCTCTCGCAGCATGAGTTCGAGAAGGACGAATCGCCGGTCGACCACGATCCGCAGTCCGGCGTATTCGCGTTTCGCAACGTGATCGACTTACGCGGTGGGACGTACAAGTCGCCGCCGGGCGAGGCTGATCCAAGCGGCGCGTTTCTGCATCAAGAAGGTCATTTGATGGGCGATCATGGCTCGCCGGTGTGGCCCGTGCTGCGGTTCTATCACAACACGGTGCTGCGCGAGACGCCGACGTTCCGCGATGCGTACCTGTTCGGGCTCGGTGCCGGTGGTTTGCGTCACAACGAACGCGATGTGTTCAACAACATCTTCGTGCAAACCGATCGTGTGCCGGGTGTCGGGTTCATTGGGGTGACGGGGAGCGAGCGACTGCGCGAAGGTGGCAATCTGCTGTGGGGTTTGCAGCAAGGTCCGAACCTCTCGGGCGATCCGTACGCCAAGTTCCGCGCGTCGAAAGTATTCGAGCAGAGTCGCGGCCAATACCCGGCCGGTTGGACGAGCCAGGATTTGATCGCCGATCCGAAGTTCGCGCGGTTGACCGCCGATCGCACGCAACCGGTTGATCTGCAATTGCAGACGGGTAGTCCCGCGATTGGTGCCGGACAGAAACTGCCCGAGGCGTGGCCCGATCCATTGCGGCAAACGAGCGGCGGTCCCGACCTGGGTGCCGTGCCGCGCGGCGTGAATCCGTGGGGCGTGGGGATCGACGGCCGCGTGCCGTTGTTCGGCAACTGACCGGACTAGCGCCGACGCCGTTTCAGCCGCGCACTCAAAATCGCGAGCAGAATCGCGCCCCCCGCGAAGATGGGAAACTGCTTGGGAAACTTGACCAGCACGAACGCCAGTGCCAGCAGACCGCCAAGAAACGCCAGGCTGGCGGGTCGAAATGCGTCGGGCCACGCCAGCCACAGCACGCCCAGCACCAGTCCCATGCGGAGAAAACTCGCCGCCATGCCGGTGTTCTCGACAGGCACGAGGCCCGAGAACATCAGCCCCGCCACGAACAACAAGCCAATCGCGAGCGCGCCGATCAACTGCCGCTGCCAGGCGCGATTTATCGAGGCTTCGTGGGGCATGATGTCGGACCGCAGTTTCAGCCGTAGTTCCAAAAACCAAGCGGTCAGTACATGGCGACCGAACGCTGATTACGATTGCAGCGAAGCATTAGTTTAACGCAACCACGCGTCGGGTTAAATGTGACTATGCCATACCAGCTCCAACTTGCTCAGAGAATCAATGTTCTATCGCCTGAAGGTTCGCCTCTCTCAGTGGCTGTTTCGTCGCTGGGAGCGGCTCATGTGGCCCACGCTACCGGGTCGCGCCACGGCACAAGCCGACATCTATTGGCTCTCACAGATCGCCTGGCTCACGCGATGTCTCCACATCGCGACCGAACTGCGCGTCGCCGATCATTTGGTGCAAGGCGCGAAATCGATCGATGAACTGGCGCGGTTGGTCGAGGCTGACGAATCCTATCTCTATCGTGTGCTGCGACTGCTGGCGGCGTTCGAGATTTTCGCGATCAACGAGCAGCGGCAAGTATCCCTCACCCCGCGGGCAGATTGTTTACGGGGCGATTCGCCGCAATCGTTGCGCGACTGGATCCTGCATGGTGCCCAGGTCGAGTGGGAACTAGCCAGCGCTTTGCCACGAGCCGTCAAGGCCGGCCGACCTGCCGACCAGATATTGTGGAACCAGGGTTATTGGGACTTTCTCAAGGACCACCCCGCGCTGCAGTCGCAATTTATCGCCGGCATGGATCGCTGGAACGACGCCCATGTTCGTGAGTTGCTGTTGGCTTTCGACTTCACGTCGTATCGACGCGTGGTGGACGTGGGTGGCGGTCGCGGGGCACTCATCATTGGCATCTTGCAGCATCAT
>JAEUIL010000865.1 GCA_016794255.1 Planctomycetaceae bacterium
GTGAACGCGGGTCGCACGGTGGTCACGAATGGTCCGCTCATTCGGCCAATTGCGAACGACGAGCGGCCGGGTCACGTGTTTCGCGTGCCGGCCGGTGAGGAACTCGAAGTCGACGTGGCGATGAATCTGACCACGCGCGATCCGCTCGGGTATCTCGACATTGTGCACAACGGCCGAGTCGCGGCGAGCGTGCGGCTCGATGAATGGGCCAAGACCGGCCACTTTCCGCCGCTCAAGATCAAGCAGAGCGGTTGGTTTCTGGTGCGCGTCGTCACGCAAAACACCGATACGTATCGCTTCGCCAGCAGCGCCCCGTGGTATGTCGAGATCGGCGACACGCCGCATGTCAGCCGACGCTCGGCCCAGTTCTTTCTCGATTGGGTCAACGAGCGAGCCGGCATGATCAAGCTTGCCGATCCCGATCATCAAGCCGGCGTGCAACGGCATTGGGAAATGGGCCGACAGTTCTGGCAAGGTGTGCTCGATCGCGCGACGGTCGATTAAGCTCGAGCCACGACATCGCGTTGCTCATCGGGGGCCAGCTTCCAGGCCGCGGCCTCTTCGCCATCGAGCCGCAAGGTCAAACACTTGGCGCTACCGCCCGACTTGACGAACTCATCCAGCGACGTCTCACGGGGTTCGAAGCCGAGTGACCGCAGCTGCTGCTGGAGATGCGGACAGCCCGCGTTCGTGATCACGACGTTGCCGATGACCACGGCATTGCACGCGAAGCGTCGTGCCTCGGACTCTTCGACCGGCACCAGCTCGGGAATCAACTCGGCCAGGACGCGGCGTCCGTAGTCGTCGAACGCGGCAGGGTAATAAATCGCCCGACCTGGCGCGAGCGGACAGAAACAGGTGTCGAGGTGATAGTAGTAGCCGTCGACCAATTCGAGCGGAATGACCCGCACGCCAAGTTGCTCGCCAATCCGCTGATGGCCCCGGGCGTCGCTGCGAATGCGATAGCCCGCAAAGAGCGTGTCACCGCAGAAGAGCGCGTCGCCCGCCCCTTCAAAAAAAACTCCCTCGGGCGCGTGCTGCACATGAAAGCCATGCTGTTCGAGCCACGTGGCGTCGTACGGCTCTTCGCCTTGCCGCTGCGGATGTCGAAAGTGCGACAACACGGCCCAGCGACGGTAGATGAGCGCGGCGTTGGCCGTGAACACCAGGTCCGGCAACCCCGGCACCGGGTCGAGCGTCGAGACTTGCGCCCCGCTGGCTTCGATGAGCGTGCGGAGATCGTGCCACTGCCGCTGCGCAATCTCGCGATCGCTCTGACACGAACGGCTCATCCACGGATTGATCTCGTACTCGATGCCATAATGATCCGGCGGACACATCAGGATATGCGGCGTGTTCATGATCGCGTCCTCGTTCGGAATCGATATTGCGCCTCAGATCATGTTCCTCTAGTGCACGGCGCCACTCTGCAACTGAGCCACGTCCTGCACCAAGGCTCGCAGGAACGGCTCAACGTCGGTCACCAGTCCCACGGTCTGAATCGTGCCGCGATCGCCGAGCTTGATGACCGTCGACGGATTGATATCGACGCACACCACCTTGACCCATGCGGGCAACAGATTCCCCACGGCGATTGAATGCAACGTCGTGGCAATCATCAAACAAAACTTCACACCCTCGATGCGCCGTCGCATCTCGCGCTGCGCGACGAGCGTATCGGTAATTACATCGGGGAGCGGACCGTCGTCGCGGATACTGCCGGCGAGCAGATAGTCGACATCGTTCCGCACACACTCGTACATGATGCCCGAGTTGAGCACGCCCGCCGCGACCGCCGGTCGAATGCCGCCGAGCCGTCGCATGCGGTTGATCGCGCGGAGATGATGCTCGTGGCCCGCCTCGACGCTCACGCCTTGATCGAGCCGCACGCCCAAACTCGTGCCGAAGAGGGCCTGTTCGATGTCGTGAGTCGCCAGCGCATTGCCCGCAAAGAGCACGTTGACGAACCCGTCGCGAATGAGTCGGCACAGATGCTCGCCGCTGCCGGTATGGACGATCGCCGGTCCGCCGACCACGAGCGTCTTGCCACCTGCCGCGCGAGTGCGGATCAGTTCGCGCGCGATCTCGCGGATGGCGACCCCCTTGGGCTTTTCGGTCGACACGCTCGAGCCCATGAACTCGAACATGTGTCGATCCGAAGCCCGGGTCTCGGGCAGCACTCTCACGCCGAGATGACCGACCACGAGTTGATCGCCCAGCTGCACGTCGGTCATCGCCACACATCGGGCCGTGCGCTGCTCGCGATCGACGACGATACCGCAATCCATTTCTTGCTGCGCGACCGGATACCAATGGCCACTCAGCCGAACCTCGGTGCGTTGATTCGTGGTGCTGTAGAACCCCTCGGGAAACGCCCCCGGCATGTCGGCCGTGACCAACTCGCAATCGCGCGTGGCGGTGGGGACCGCACCGTGATCGAGAATCGCCGCGAGCAACTGCTGCAACAACTCCTCGGTCGGGGCTTGCACCTCGATCAGCGCGTGACTCGGGTCCTGGCGTGCTTGCCCGACGACAAAGTCTTTGACCCGAAACGACCCGCCCCCGCCGGTGATCAGGTCCAGAATCTTGGGCAAGATGAGACTGTCGATGATGTGCCCGCGGACCTCGACTTCTTCGCAGAAGCGCGGGGCGTTGGGAGCGGAACCTGGCGTGCGATGCATGATCTCTCCCCTCATTAGCAGTCGCGATGCATATGCCAATTCTACCCCGTGGCGCAAAGTTTGGCCGAGGCGATAATCTGGCAAACGGGGCAAATGGCGTCGTAACTACCGATCCCGCAATGACTTCACAGTTTCGCGGGCATGCGGTACAATTCGGGCTTCTACGATCTGCCCTACTCCCGGCCCTGCGGCAGGATCGCCTCACCCCGGCAGGCCGGATTTCCTGGCGAGTCACCATGTCTGAGACCGGCAAGAAGAGCAATTGGTCACGACTGATCGAAGCTTTTGGCCTGGAACGCAAATCCAATTCCCCGTCAGCTGACCCTGCGGTCGAAGCGACCCCGCCGAGCGCCGAGCCCGCGCCGCCAGCGCCGAGCGTTGTGACCACTGTACCGGTCACCGCCGCCACGCCGCCTGCGAGCGCGACTCCGCCGGTGTACGACGCCCTGGGCGTAGGTGGCCAGGCGAAGCACGAGCGTTCGCAGCCGAAGGCCAAGGCCGACTGGGTCGATCTGGCCGCGAGTCTCGGCCTGCAAGTTCCGCCCAAGCGTCCGACGCCACCGCCATCGGATCCGACACCGGCTCCGTCGGTGGATGCCGCGGCGTCGACACCCGCACCGGCCGAGAGCACGCCGCGCGACGAGGTCAGCGAACCAGTTCGCGAACAGCGCGACGGTGACCGCCCGCAACGAGATCAAGGACGCGGCGGCGAAGCGCGAGGCGATCGTGGTGGTTCAGACCGCGGTGGTCGTGGCGAACGCGGTGGTCGTGATCGCGGCGGACGTGGCGAACGTAGCCGAGGTAATGACGGTGGCCGAGCCGAGGGGGGACGTGGTGACGGTGGTCGCGGCCAAGGTTCGCGCGGCGAGCGCGGACAGCGGGGCGACAACCGTGGCCGCGATGATAACCGTGGTCGGGGTGATTCACGCACCGAACGCGAACCGGTAGCCCGGGACACGGTCGATCGTGACGACATTCGTGAGGACGTGCCAAGCTCCGAGCGTTCCACTGGCGAGCGAGCACCGGCTCGCGGTGAGCGGGGTGAAGACCGTTCTCGGGGGCGCGACCGAGATCGTGGTCGCGGTCAACGGCGCGACAATCCGCCGCGCCGCGAATCGCAATCGCGCCGCGACGAGTCAGCCCGCCGTGACGAACCGCCCCGCCGGGATTTGGATTCCGCCGCGAACGAACGTGATCGCTGGGATGACGACGAAGACTTGATTACGCCGAGCGAGATTGTTGACGAGTTGGTCGTGGACATCGAAACCGATGACGACCTTCCGTCCAGCGAGCGTGGCGAGCGGACGCGTGACGACCAGCCGTCGGACAAGCGTCGTCGTCGTCGTCGCCGCCGTGGTCGTCGCGGTGGCGAGGAATCGCGCGGCGAATCGGAAGGGCGTGCTCCGCGCGAACCGCGTGACGATGATAGCCCGCTGGCGTTTGATGATTCGCGCTCGGCCTTGGACGAGTCGTCGCTCGATGATTTGATTCCCGACGGGCCCCGGCTCGAAACCGACTCCCTGACCGGGGAAACGCGCGAAGTGGGCGATGAATCTGCGGCCGACGAGGCCGATCGCAAGCGTCGTCGCCGCCGCCGTCGGGGTGGTCGAGGTCGACGTGATCGCACCGACCGCACTGAAGAGCGACCTGACGCACGCGGCGTGTCGACCGTCGATGGTGCTGGTGGCGAACTCGACGAGCCGGTCGATCTCGACAGCGTTGAAGACGAGCCCGAGGTCCGCGACGATCATGACTCGCACGAAGGGGACGACGATGGCAACAGCCGCGGCGGTTTCCGAGGCATTCCGAGTTGGGACGAGACGATCGGCATGATTGTCGCCGCCAACATGGAGAACCGGGCTCGCAACCCGCAAAGCGGTGGCAATCGCGGTCGAGGTCGCGGTGGACGTGATCGCGGCGGCCGGGATCGCGGTCGTGGCCGGGGTGGCAATCGCCCGCAGGGTTCGTAGTCGACGCAATTCAGAATCCCGTAGTGTTCAACGTTCAGCGGCGCGGTAAGATACCCTGCTGTGGGTGGGAACGTTGGCGCGGTTATTCTCGGGAGGTTGTCATGCGCAAGTCGAACGGTTGGTCGACGAAGATTCTGATCGTGGCGTTGCTCGCGGTTCTTCCCACGGTCAACGTGCGCGCAGCCGACAACGCCAAGCTCAAGGCCGAGGTCACGGCACTGTTGACCGACGGCTGGACGCTCGGCCCCGATGGACTCGCCGCTGCGCGAGGACACTTCGAGACCGCTCGCACGACAGCCCCCACGGACTTGCGTCCGCTCTGGGCCATGGCAGTCACCGAGATCCGGCAGCGCCGCTATGCCGACGCCGCGAAGACGCTCGACGAGATTCTCGAACACGACGCCGCGCACCTCACCGCCTGGCAAGCCAAGATCTGGTTGTCGATGGTCGCGCGCAAATATGATGCCGCGCTCGCCGATGTGGAAACGCTCGTCGAGCACTGGCCGAAAGCAGGAGACAGTAGCGAAGTCGAGGCGCGTGAAGACGCGAGTCGGTTCTTGGGACGCGTGCTGGGTTATCTGTGGGGACCCGCCACGGGCAAAGTGGCCGACGATCGGCTGACGGAAATTGAACAACAGATCGAAGCGAAACTCGAGTCCACTGACAAGACGGCTTTTACCGAGTCACGCGGCACGGTGCTCGGCAAGTTCACCGACCTGCAAGACAAAACCGAGACGACCCGCGAGAAGGCCAAGGCCGAGGAAGAAAAGTCGAAGGAACAAGATCGCGAACGCCTGGCGGCCGAAAAGCAGAACGTGAACGCCGAGAAGGGAACGATCGATCAACAGGCCAATCTCGCTCGCGCCACGGCCCAAAGTCAGTTGCAAACCCTCGCCACGGCCCTGCAAGCGCTCGACGCCCAATTCAATCAACTCTCGGCACGAGCCGCGCCGATTCAGGCTCAGATCGCGAGTTTCGTCGGCCAAGAACAGCTGCTCATCACTCGCGCCAACTCGACGAAGGACCGGTTCGAGAAGAGTGATTTACTCAACCAGGCTCAAGCGATTGCGGCGCTACGGTTTCAAGCCGAGGCCGCATATGCCCAACTCGACGCTCAGGCCCGAGGCGTGAACTCGCAACGTCAAGCCAACCTGCAACAACAAAATCAGGTCAACCTCGCTTATCAGGGCGAGATGAAACGGCTGGGCATGAAAGCCGACACGCTCGTGAAAACCGAGAAACGCATCTCGGGCGAGTTGAAGAAGGCCAACACCGCCGCGACGGGCGTGACCGCCGGCGTGCGGAATCTCTCGACCACTTCGGCAGTCTTCGTCACCTATTACGACTTTCCGGTCGAGCGCGAGAAGCGACGGATCATCGATTCGTTCAAGTAACCGACGTCGCCGTTCACTGTCCCGTGAAACCATCCTTCTCCCTTCGGGAGAAGGTGGCCGGAGGCCGGATGAGGGCTTTGTGAAGCTGCCGTAACCCTCACCCGTCTCGCTTCGCTCGCCACCCTCTCCCGATGGGAGAGGGGTTAGAAGCATTCAATTGACCTCGA
>JAEUIL010000002.1 GCA_016794255.1 Planctomycetaceae bacterium
TGCGCGGCGAGCAGGAGGTCGTGGTCGGTGGTCCGCTGTGCGAGAGTGGCGATATCTTCACGCAGACCGAGGGGGGCTTCGTTTGCAAGCGACGCTTGCCCGAGGCCGAGGTGGGGGACCGGCTCGTGATCGAAAACGCCGGCGCCTACGGTTTTGTGATGGGTTCAAACTACAACAGCAAGCCGCTAGCAGCCGAGGTTTTGGTCGTCGACGGCCAGCCGCACCTGGTCCGGAAACGTCAAACTCCCGAGGATTTGACCCGAGGGGAATCGATTCCCAAGTATTGACCAGCCAATTAGTTAGAGAAATCGTGCAGCGGCAATTGGCCTCTAGCCGATTTTTCCCTAGAATTCGAGTGGAAAACATCGTGAAAGGTTTCACGATCAGGTCACCTAGTCCGCCGAGATCATCCTCCGATGGCCAAGCAAGCTCCGCGCAAAAAGCTGCCCAAAGAAATCGCGGTCATTAACGCCGACAATTGCACCGGATGCGAGTCGTGCCTCGAAGTCTGTCCGGTGGACTGCATCATCAAAATCCAGCAGTACGACCAGTTCCATAACCTGCAAAGCTGGTGTCAGATCGACGTCGAACGCTGCGTGGGTTGCGAGGTGTGCGTCCATATTCCGCAGAAGAAGACCAATCCGTACGAGTTGACGGTCTGCCCTTGGGACGCGATCGAAATGGTCCCCACCGAGCATCTTGCCGTCGCCGTGGCCCAAATTGGCGGTCCGCCGGAATATATTCACGCCAATTGGGACCGTCTCGTCGGCACCGCGCAGCACTTGGCCGAGTTGAAAGCAGCCAACTAAGTGAACGGGGCACGAGGCTAAGCCGTACTCTCACGGTTTGATCAACGGCGCGTCGAGTCCCAGGTTGTCGCGGATCATGACGTCCTTGCAGCCCTCAACAGGGCCTAGAGAGCGGACCGTTCCTTGGAAGACGTTTTGGTGAACGACAAGCGTGTCCCCACCTGGCGCGAACGTAATCGCGCGAGAAGCGTGATCGCCGCTGACGAATAGGTTGCCTTGAATCGTTACGTCGCCATAACGGCCACCGGCTTCATACGTGGTGAAGTACAGTTCAGCGTACTTCTCGTAGTCGCCGGTTAGAAACGAGCGTCGCCCGCGCCGCGCGTCGGGCTCGCATTTGGTCGTGTTGTTCACGAACACATTGTTGGCCAGAACAAACCGGCGTGGCTGATTAATCCACGAACCTCGGCCGCCGTTGCGAAATGTGTTGCCCGTAATCACTACGTCTTCGCAAGACTTCTCGACACTAATCACGCGCGAGCCGTTTGTACCGTCGACCGTGTTACCGGTGATCACAGCGTTCTTGCAGAACTCGGCTAGAAAAAATGCTCCCATCCGTGAGCCGGTGATTTGGTTATCAGCGAACACAATGTTCCGGCTTTTCTGGATGTGCATGGTGTCGCCTAAGGCACTGAGCCGGCAACCGCGGACAATGACGTTTTCGCAACCGACTAAATCGAGAGCACCCTTGCCGGGCCCCTGCTTGGTCGGTGCATACAGAGCCAAGTGAGCAGAAAACAAGTCGGCAATGATCTTCGTTTGGGTGCCCGCTGTCGTTGCGAAACGAATCGGAACGGCACCGGGAGCCTCGGCAATGCGGATAAAATCGGGCGTGCTTTCGACGACAAAGTATTGCTTCCCTCGCACGAGGTTTGAGGGCAACGTGTCGTTGAAAAAGCAAATGCCATCGCGGCCATTGTTTTCGGGCGGAGTGATTTTGAGCTGCGGCGTATTGTCGAACCACACGCGATCGTCCCCCGCGGCCATGCGCACAGGACCGCGCACCAAGTCGTGTCGAAAATATTTCTTGGCCATCGCCTGTTCACGCGCTCCAAAGTCTTCGGGCCACACGGTGATCTGCCACAAATAACCATAGTCCCACATGAACTTGCCACTCCGCTCGAGCGTGCAATTCTCGACCGTCACATTGCTGGCAAACGTCGCGATCTCTCGATCACTACCCTTCTGCTCGGCTCCCAAAACCGTAATCACTGCGCCCGCTACGTCGCGAGCGGTGACATCCCGGAAGGTGATCTCCGTGGTTTGGCCGGACCCCGAGGTGGTGAGCACAATAGCTCGGGTATTGGCGTTGGGCTCCCAAGTGTTGCTGGCACGCGCAGGATCAAACACATGCCCTGTGAAGTGCCCGCCCAACCAACGCAGGTTGTTGATGTTCTCGCCCGAGAACAACACCAACCGCGCCGCCTCCCCGAGCGTTTCCGGCAAGTGAAAACGAGCCCCATAGGCCACGACCGTTGTATTGGAATGTAGTGCAATCGGCGTTGTCCCGTCGAGCGTGTAATCGCCCGGGGGAATCGTGATCACGCCGCCCGACGGAGGCAATGCATCGAACAGCTTGCGAACGACCGCGGTATCGTCAGCATTCAGCGTGAGCAAAGGAGTGAGCAACAGCACAACGACTGAAAGAAGTATAGATTTCATCGAACTTCAAGACCTACAAAAACGACGCGCTCACGCATCAATCATGACTACGCATTCAACTCCAGCCGCTGGCTACGCTGCCAGTTTAGAGTCGCTCGACAGCCAGGTCAAAATCGCAGGGAACGGGGTCAAGAACGACGCAAGGAAACTAACTCGTGGCGTGGCAGCACGATCGCCGTGCTCGACCGTGATTACAATCTAAAGTAAGATCGATTCGCTCGTTGGCCCCCGCCTAACTCAAGGACTTTCGTCATGCACGTCGAAGCCGAATTGCGACAAGCTTGGTCACAACAAGCCACTCGTCGGACGTTCTTGGGTCGTACGGCTCAAGGCTTGGGCGGGGTTGCGCTGGCGTCATTGCTGCGGTCCTCGGTTCAGGGTGCCGAAGCGACGATTGGGACGACGAACCTGAATGCGTCGCGCGGCGTGATCTCGCCGTTGCATCATGCTGCCAAAGCGAAGCGCGTCATCTGGCTGACCATGGCCGGCGGCCCGTCGCACCTCGAAACGTTCGACTACAAACCGCAGTTGGCCGCGATGGATGGCCAACCGATGCCGGAAAGTTTCACGAAAGGTCAGCAGTTGGCCCAATTGCAGGGTCAACGGCTCGTCTGTTTCGGCCCGCAGGTCAAGTTTCGTCGTTGGGGTAAAGAGGGCACCGAGATTAGCGAGGCGTTCCCACACTTGGGCTCGATCGCCGATGAGATTTGCGTCGTGCGTTCGATGACTAGCGACGCCATCAATCACGACCCGGCCCACATGTTTATGAACACCGGCTCGCAGATCGCGGGCAGACCGAGCATGGGGGCGTGGCTCACGTATGGCTTGGGGAGCGAGGCGGAGTCGTTGCCGGGGTTTGTGGTGTTGGTCTCGCTCGGAGTCGGGCGTCCCCCACAGCCGATCGCCACGCGGCAATGGTCCTCGGGCTTTTTGCCCAGTCGCTATCAAGGCGTTCAACTACGCGGCAAAGGCGATCCGGTCTTGTATCTCCAAAGCCCGCCCGGTGTCTCACGCGAACAACAGAACTCGGTCGTGTCGGCGGTCAAATCGCTCAACACGCAGTTCGATTCGATCGTCGACGATCCCGAGATTGCCACGCGGATCGCACAATACGAGATGGCGTTTCAAATGCAGGCGAGCGTGCCCGAGTTGATGGACACGAGCGGCGAGCCCGACCGAGTGCGCGAGCGCTACGGTTGTCAGCCCGGCGATGGTTCATTTGCGTCGAACTGTCTCTTGGCGCGTCGGTTGGCCGAGCGCGGCGTGCGGTTCATTCAGCTCTACCATCGCGATTGGGATCACCATAACGGCGTCAAAGACGGCATTGCGCAAAAGGCACGTGAGACCGATCAGGCGTGTGCCGCTTTGATCCAAGACCTGCGCGAGCGGGGGATGCTCGACGAAACGCTGGTCGTGTGGACCGGTGAGTTCGGTCGCACACCGATGGCGCAATCGAACAAAGGGGCCGTGGGCCGCGATCATCACAACAAGGGCTTTTCGATGTGGCTCGCCGGCGCTGGCGTCAAAGGGGGCCTGACGTATGGCGCGACCGACGAGCTTGGTTACGCCGCGGTCGAGCAGGTGACGACAGTCCACGATCTGCACGCCACGATGCTCGATCGGTTGGGCATCGTTCACGACCGGTTCACGTACAAGTTTCAGGGGCTCGACGCGCGACTGACGGGGGTCGAGCCATGCCGCGTGATTCGTGAGATATTGAGCTAAGGGTATAGCTTAAGGGCAGAAGTAGTTTACGCCCTGGGCTCGAGCGATATACTACCTCGCGGTGGTGCGATGATGGCAACGATGGTTGTTATTCGCACGGCTCGCCCGTCTTGGGCGTTCTCTCCTGTCCTTCTGTGAGGTTCTGCCATGCGTTTCTCGCGTCACTTTCTTACGCTGATGGTCGCCACGGCTGCGGTCGTGTTGCTGACGATGTCAACGTCGGCCCAACGCCCCCGTCCCGAGTTGTCGCCGCCGGATCGCGGTCTACCGGCCGATTTCGTCGCGCCGCCCGATATTGGCGGCGAACCGGTCGATGCCTCGCACTTCGAGCCTGAATACCACACGACCGAAGAACAGGTCCAAGGCATCGGTCCCGACGGGCAACAGCGCACGTATGCGACTCGTCGCCGCGTGCCAGTCGTGCCGCAAGGCTATCGCTCGCCGACGTTGCAGGGAACCTTTCGCGCCGAGCGGATGTACATCGCCCCCAACGGCAACTACATCGAGTTCATTGGCGCTCGCATCTTGTCGCTCGATCCTCAGTCGCCCATGTGGGCGCTCGGCGTGCGCGTGGGCGACGTAATCACGCGGCTCGATGGCATCGAAATCTGGCAAGGGGCGTACAATCGCAACGGTGTGTGGCGTTTGCCGGAACTCGAGAATCACTTCGGCAGCACCGACGTCCGATACATCCTCCACGGTCAAAGTCGCGTGCGCGTCGGACAGATTGTCCTCGACACGAATGACAACGATGGCGACGGCGGGTTCTCGCCATTGCGTCCGTAGTAAATACGAACGCCCCGTCGTTGTGAGTTCGTTCACGACGACGGGCCTTTTTCGCACGCAACGTTCAGCGCGGCACGCGACGAAATGTCCTGTAATGGTCGTGCGTGTACCAGACGTCGCCGTCGTCGCCGGTCACGACTCGTTGCGGACCGGGACCGCGTTCGTCGGGCGTCGGATGCACCCATTCGTGATAATAGCCCGGCGGCTGACGAGGCAATCGTCCCTCGCGGTTCTGAAAGACCGAGCCATCGTTCGGAAAGCGCGAGATCCGCTCGCCCGAGTCAATCCGCTGCAAGGTCTTGGTGAGGTCAATCTCACCCTGATAGATCACGTCGCCATCTTGATCGCGAATGGTGACGTTCGAGAAGACACCCTTCTTCGGTGCGGCCGAGCCCGGCGGGGCACGCGGGTTAACGGGCCTGGTGTTCGCCGGGTTCGAAGATTTAGTGACCGCTTTAGGATCGGCCGGATTCGTGAAGCCGCTTTCTTTGGCAGATGACTTCGGCTCGGGAGGCTTCCCTGAGGTTGGTTTCGTCGGCGGGACAGTCTTCGCAGTGCTCGACGACTTGGCAGCTTTCGATTGCGGCTCATCCGCGCTTGAGTCATCAGTCGTCGTCTTCGGCGCGACCTGCTTTTCAGACGCCGCTTTGGACTTCGTCCGACTCGGTTGCTCGTCGGTACCGCTCGGCGCGATCGGCTTGATCGTCGGCGCTAACTCGTCGCTCGGGTCTTTCGCGGTGTCTTGCTCAGCTACCGCGGGCTGATCGCCCGACTTGCCCGCGCGTTGTTCTTGATACTGAAGCCACAGCCCGAGCCCGATCAAGCCGATGATCAGCCCCCAGGCGACGATGGTGTTCAGCGATGAGCCGGTCTTGCCCGCGGTTTGGTTCATGCCTGCAACTTTCCTAGTGTCAATCAATCATTCACCTCAGATTACGGTCACCGGAACAGGGCGTCAATCGAACCGGGCCACGCGACGAATATGGGCTCGATTGTGCCGAATCGAGCGAGTTTTCTCGCGTGGCTGTCGATCGTGTCGGACCATGCTACAATGCGGCTCCCGCAATCGTACCAGCCTTCGGAGCCTGCCTCATGCCGCTCGATTTGACCCGCACTTTGGCCGATCTCGTCTCGCTGCCGAGCGTCAACCCCATGGGGCGCGACGTGTCGGGCGACATCTATTTCGAGCACCGCGTGACCGACTATTTGCAGCAACTCTTCACGCGGCTGGGACTACCGTGGCAGCGACACACCGTCGCTCCGCAGCGCGACAATATTATCGCCAAGCTCGATGGCAAAGTTCGGCCCGAGCAGGGTGGCAAGGTCGTGTTGCTCGAAGCTCATCAAGACACAGTGCCCATCGACGGCATGATCATCGATCCGTTCAAGCCCGACATCAAAGATGGTCGGATGTATGGCCGCGGCTCGTGCGATATCAAAGGGGGCATGGTCGCGATGCTCGGAGCGCTCGCCCGGTTGATTGAGAAACGTCCGGACGATTGCCCGACGGTGATCATGGCCTGCACGGTGAACGAAGAGCACGGCTTCAGCGGCGCGACAGCACTCACCAAGCTGTGGCTCGAGCAACGCGACTCGATCGTGCCACGTCGGCCGGACATGGCTGTGATCGCCGAGCCGACGAGTCTCAACGTCGTGATCGCGCACAAGGGCACGGTCCGCTGGCGCGCCACGACCCGTGGCCGAGCGGCTCATAGCTCGCAGCCTCACTTGGGCGAGAACGCGATCTACAAGATGTCGCGTGTGTTACAGGCATTCGAGGCGTATGCTCGCGACGTGGCACCGGCCCAGCCCGAGCACAAATGGTGCGGCAAAGCGACGCTCAGCGTGGGACTCATCTCCGGCGGCATTAGCGTGAACACCGTGCCCGATCGCTGCACGATCGAGATCGATCGCCGCGTGTTGCCCACGGAGAATCCGGCCGACGTCTACAAACAGGCCGTCGAGTTCATCAATCGCTTCCCGGGCGTCGACGGCGCGGTGGAACACGAGTCGCCGTTCATCCAAGGTCCGTCGCTACCCGACACCGACAATGGCGACTTGGCGGCGAAACTCGGCGCGGTGGCGGCCGATGTCTGCGGTCGAGGCAAGCAGATGGGTGTTCCTTATGGCACCGACGCTAGCACGATCGCGCGCAGCGGCGTTCCCTCAGTGGTGTTTGGCCCCGGTTCGATCGATCAAGCCCATACGATCGACGAGTGGCTGCCGCTCGACGAACTGACTCAAGCCAGCGAGGTGCTGTACCAATTCATTTGTCGTGGGGTGTGAGATGCGGTGTGCATTGAGGATTGCGGCAATCTTGCTGGCGACTGGGTTTCTGGGTGTTGCGACAGCCTCGGCTGAGGAAAAGAAACCGGAGTCGCCAACTAAATCGCAGGTCGATCCGGTCGAATACTATCGCCCGGCAAAGTCTCACGGCTGGGACCTAAAGGTTCATCGCGATTTGGACACCGATGAGCATACCGAGCTGCGCGCGAACACCCTGCGGTTGCTTGACGACCATCTCTACCGCATCGAACGGGCCGTCCCCACCGCGGCGCTACCTGCTTTGAAAAAGGTGCCAATTTGGATCGAACTTAAGCATCCGCGGCATCCGTGCATGTGTTATCACCCGTCGGCCGATTGGCTGCGTGAGAACGACATGAACCCCGCCAAGGCCAAGGGTGTTGAGCTCGCGAATTGCGAGAACTTTTTGAAGTGGACGCACGCGCAACCCTGGATGGTGTTGCACGAACTGGCTCACGCGTATCACGATCGCGAGCTGAAATTCGAGCATCCCGAGATCAAAGCGGCCCATCAGAAAGCGGTCGCAGCGGGCATTTACGATCAGGTGCTGCACATCAACGGTCGAACACAAAAGCACTACGCGGCGACGAACCCGCAAGAATACTTCGCCGAGGCGAGCGAAGCGTATTTCGGCACCAACGACTTCTTTCCGTTCGTGCGACCGGAGTTGAAACGGCACGATCCCGCGATCTACGAACTGCTCGAACAAGTGTGGCGCGTGAAGTAATGAGCGACGGGACAAGTCCGCTGCGGATCGCGATGTGGTCGGGCCCGCGCAATATCTCGACGGCGTTGCTGCGATCCTGGGAGAATCGGCCCGACACGATCGTGTGCGATGAGCCGCTGTACGCTCATTACTTGGATGGCACGCAGCGGGCACATCCCGGCGCTGCGGAGATCATCGCCCATCACGAGCGCGATTGGCGACGCGTGGTCGCGTGGTTGACCGGACCGTTGCCCCCAGGCAAAACGATTTTCTATCAGAAGCAGATGGCCCATCATCTGTTGCCGATCATCGAACGCGATTGGCTCGATCAGGTCACCAATTGTTTCCTGATTCGCGAGCCCCGGCGGATGCTGGTGTCGCTCGACAAGGTGTTCGCAAATCCCGAACTACCTGACACGGGCTTACCGCAGCAAGTTGAAATCTTCCGCCGCGTGCGCGAGCACACCGGACAAGTCCCACCGGTGATCGATGCAGCCGACGTGCTCGCCGATCCACGCGGGGTGCTGAGCCGATTGTGTGCGGCGCTCGGTGTCGAATTTTGCGACGCGATGCTCCGTTGGCCTCCCGGAATCCGATCGACCGACGGGATTTGGGCTCGCCATTGGTACGCCGAGGTGGAAAAGTCAACCGGCTTCCACGCCCCGCCGCCCCCCGACGATCGTCCTATCCCGCCGCATCTGGAACGGCTGGTGGACGATTGTCAGCGGCTGTATGAGGAGCTGGCCGCTCACAAAATCACGGTGTAAATAGCTTTCCAGCCACGCCGGCCACCCGATTGGGGTGTCGCTGCCACTTCCGGAACTTGTTCCACCCTGCGCATCATGTAGAGCGTGATGGATACTTTGTTTCCGTCCTTGAGGTTTTGCCGCAAATGGGGTAGTTTGTAGGACTCGATCCATCTCGGCGACGCCGATGCTGTCAAGACTCGCGTCGACCGTACCGATAGTTAGTTGTTCACCGACTGGAGATTAGTGTTATGACTATGGATAGCAGTCTGCGAATTCGTGCCGGAAGCACGAGCACGCGCAGCGTTTTGACCCGCGTCGAGCGGATTGCCAAGCTCAAAGAAGCCGACCGCTGGAAAGAGGGCCAAAGCCCGCTCGGTCTGCCGAAGGTGCGAGTTTACAAGCTCGCCATGAAGAAGAAGAAGGTCAAGAGCAAGGAAGAAGCCGAGGCCGCCAAGGGTGGCGCGAAGGGTGCTGCCGCCAAGCCGGCCGCTGGCGCCGCCAAACCGGCTGGCAAGAAGTAATCGCTCGTCGACGTGGTCGGCACCTGATTCGCTTCAGCGTCACGGCCACGCGACTTTGCCGCGGCTTTCGTTACAATAACCGACGATGCTCATTCAGCCACGAGGCGCCGATTTTTGCGGTCGCCCGTGGCTGGCCGCATTTATTGAGGTCTCGTTATGCGCGTGAAACTTGAGTACGGTACGACCGGTTTAGAAGTCGACTTGCCCGAGGACCGCGTGCTGCGGAAGCTGGCCTACAAGTTCGCCGCTCCGCTGGCGCACCCGCACGACGAGTTGCAGCAAGTGCTCGACCATCCGCGTGGCACGCCGCCGCTCGCCGAGCTTGCCAAGGGTCGCAAGAGCGCGTGCGTCGTCATCTGCGACATCACGCGCCCCGTGCCGAACAAGCTGATGCTGCCGCCCATCCTGCGGACGCTTGAGTCGGCCGGCATTCCGCGCGACAAGATCACGATTCTCGTCGCCACCGGACTGCATCGCCCGAACGAAGGGGCGGAGCTCGTCGAAATGGTCGGCGCCGAAATCGCGTCGACGTACCGCATCGAGAATCACCACGGCAAAGATCTCTCCGAGCACGTCTATCTCGGGCAAAGCCCACGCGGCGTGCCGATCTGGATCGACAAACGCTACGTCGAGGCCGACTTGAAAATCACGACCGGGCTGATCGAGCCGCATCTGATGGCTGGTTACTCGGGTGGTCGTAAGTTGATCTGCCCGGGCATTGCGGCTTTGGAGACGGTCAAAGTCTGGCACGGCCCGCAGTTCTTGGAACATCCCAAGGCCGACTGCGGTTTCCTTGACGGCAATCCGGTGCATGAAGAGAACACCTGGATCGGCCGTCACACGGGCTGCGATTTCATCTGCAACGTGGTGATCGATGCCGAACGCAACCCGCTCAAGTTTGTCGCCGGCGACATGGAAGAGGCGTTCCTCGCAGGCGTGGCGTTCGTCAAAGACATTGTGATTGATCGCGTGCCCAAAGAGGTCGACATTGTCGTCACGAGCTCAGCCGGTTATCCGCTCGACACGACGTTCTATCAATCCGTCAAGGGAATGACCGGCGCTTTGCCGATTGTCAAAGAAGGTGGCACGATCATCGTGGCCGCGAGTTTGAAAGAAGGGATCGGGTCGCCCGAGTTCCAACGGTTGTTTACCGAGAATTCGTCGCTCGAAGTGTTCATCGAACGGATCTTGGGCAAGGACTATTTCGTGATGGACCAGTGGCAACTCGAAGAGTTGGCCAAGGTGCGTCGCAAGGCGAAGGTAAAGGTCGTCAGCGACGGTTTACCCGCCGAGACGCTGAACAAATTGTTCGTCGAGTCCGCGCCGAGCGTCGAGCAAGCCGTGGCCGACAGCTTGGCCGAGTACGGCGAGACGGCACAGATCGCGGTGATTCCCAAAGGGCCGTATGTGCTCGCGCAGGTGGGATAGAAGCGTGCGAGTCACTTCCCTGCGGGCTCGGCGTTGTCGCCCAAGTGCTTGAGCAGATACATCGCCTCGACGCCGCTTAGGTAATCGCGGTTGTCCTTCTTTTGAAACCCGTGCCCTTCGTTGTCGGCGTAGACGGTCCACACCGGCCGACCCGCCGAGCGAACCTTCTCGGCGATTTGCTTGGCCTCGCTGAACGGAACGCGCGGATCGTTCACGCCGTGAGCGACGAGCAACGCACTCTTGATCTTCTCGGCCTGTGACGTGGGGCTGATTTTGTCCATGAACGCCCGCATCTCGGGAATCCGTTCGTCGCCATACTCGGCGCGACGCAAGTCTTGGCGATAAGGGCTCGTCCGTTCGAGAAACGTGACCCAATTGGCGATGCCGACGATGTCGATACCGGCACGAATGCGATCGCCGAAATGAACCAGCGACGCGAGCACCATGTAACCGCCGTAGGAACCGCCGGTCACCGCTACGCGCTTCGCATCGAGCTCTTTGCGTCCGCCGATCCAGTCGAGCAACGCGCCGATGTCTTTCACACTGTTCTCGCGCAGCATGCCGTTGTCGAGTTGCAGGTAAGTCTTGCCGTACCCGGCCGAGCCACGCACGTTGGGGAAAATCACGGCGATGTTCAATTCGCCAGCATAGAACTGCGCCAGGCCCGAGAAATCAGGCCGATATTGGCTCTCGGGACCGCCGTGAATGCCGATCAGCACGCCGGCTGGTTTCGCGTCGCTGGCACCCTTGGGCCGATAGTAGAACGCCGAGACTTCGCGATCATCGAACGATTTGAAACGAATCAACTCGGGCGTGACGAACTTGGCCGTGTCGAGGCCGCCGGTCTCGCTGAACGTCCAACGTGTTAGCTTGCGGTCACTCAAGTCATACGAATACGTATCGGCCTGTGCCGCGGGACTCGCCCAGGTGAAGCCCAACCGTTTGCCATCGGGCGAGAACTTCACGTTGCTGATCAAGCCCCGCGGAATGTCGACCACTTCGAGCTTGCCGAAGCGATACAGATACAACCCGCTGTAGCCATCTTCATTGATCGTAAAGGCGACGGCCCCGCTCGTCTTGTCGACCTCCACGCCCGAAACATCCCAGGGAATCGTGGTGGTCAGCGATTGATACTGCTTGCTGTCGAGGTCATAGCGCACGAGTTGCAAGAACTCGCCGTCGGCGTCGTGAGTCAAATACGCACTCTTGCCATCAGCGGAGAATTTCATTTCGCCGATCGCCACTTTCTGCGACTTGTCTTTCGCCAGCGTGATATCGATTCGCTTCTTCTCGCGCACGTCGAACAACGCCGGGTAGCCTTCGTTGATCGAAACATAGCGTGACATCAACAGCCAGCGACCATCGCTCGACCAATCCTCGACTTGCCAGTACTCGTTGGTTGTTTCGTAGATCAGCTCTTGCTTGCCCGTCGCGGTGTCGGCGATGTACAGGTCCGTGTCTCGCCCGTTGCGTGCGTTATGGTGCAGAAGCATCTTCGTGCCGTCACGACTCACGGGGCCGAGCTGATGGCGGCTCTTGCCATCGGTCAGCAGCTGATGACGAAACGCGCGGGGCTCGAGACGATGAATTTGGTCATTCTCGTTGCCCCCTTGGCTCATCACGAACAACAGCGACTCGGCATCGGTCTGCGGCAGAAATCGGCCCGACATCACAGGCTCGTCGAAGAACGTGATCTGCTCGCGCCGACCGCCGGGCTCATAGACCCGATGCAACTGCGCGGCGTTACCAAACCGCGTGATCACGAGCATGTTCTGCCCGTCGGGCGACCACGAGGCGAACTGCGCATTGCGTATGTTCTGATACTCGCGCAGCCGGGCGAAAATCTCGCTCGGTACGACCGGAACTTCTTCCACTTTGATCGAGTTCGGGCGGCGCGGATCCACCGGCGCTTGAGCCGCGAGCGACGCAGGTAACAAAGCGATCAACAACAACCCGAGGGCGGGCATCCGTGACATGGCGAGACTCCGTAACAGGCGGGACGTTTCGGCCAGATTGTGCCACGCCGCACGATACAGTGCAAATCGGTGGGGTGGCGACGCGGCAAGAACCATGAGCACGCGACTTGATTCGTCACGTCGCTTTGCCGAAACTGTAGTTCCTACCGCACCGCATCCCGCCTGGAGCACGAATCATGGCCGAACATGCCCGAACTGCCGGTTGGCAGCCATCACGCCGCGAGTTTCTCGCCGGTTCCGTCGCCTTGGCGGGGCTCGCCGCCGGACAGCCGTTCGCCCAGGCCGCCGAAACGCCGACCGCCGACAAGCTCATTCCGGGTAAGAGTACGCGATTGATCGTCTACAAATCGGAGCCGTTCGAGATTGAAACGCCGCTCGATCTGGTCGCCGCAAACCGACTCACGCCCGCCGACGCGATCTTCGTGCGCAACAATGCTCAACCCACTTGGTCCGCGACCTTGGCACCAGCCGAACAGCCGCAATGGACCATCGAGTTTGCCGGGCTCGTCGAGTTTCCCCGCGTCGTGTCGCTCAACGAGATCCGCGCGTTGCCGCAAGTCGAGCACGAAATAGTATTACAGTGCTCGGGTAACGGTCGTGCGATGCACAGCCAACTCGCGCCGGTCAAAGGCTCCCCTTGGGCTCACGGAGCGATGGCCAACGTGCGCTTCCGTGGCGTGCCGTTGCGGACGGTGCTCGACAAGTTCGAGGTGCGGCCGAACTCAGCCACGCGATTTGTCACGGCCGAGGGCTTCGACGCGCCAGGCAAACCGAGCGACGCCGACTTTGAACACAGCCTGCCGCTGCAAGACGTGCTCGATCGATCGTTCTTGGCGTTGGAACTCAACGGCAAGCCGCTCCCCGCGGTGCATGGCGGCCCGGTGCGGCTCGTCACCCCGGGCTTCTACGGCACGATGCACGTGAAATGGGTCTCGCGGCTGCGTTTCGAGGCGCAAGAGACCGTCAACTACCATCAAATCAAGCGTTATCGGAATGCTTACAAGCCGATCGAGCTGGGAGCCGCGTTCGAGTACACGCAGGAGAACAGCGAGCCGCACTGGAACATGCGCGTGAAGAGCGTGATCTTTGGACCGGGCCGCGGCGCAGAGTTGAAAGCTGGTCGGGTAATGGTCAACGGCGTCGCCTGGAACGACGGTCAAGCGCGGATCGACGTCGTCGAGTTGTCGCGCGATGGCGGTCAGTCGTGGCAACGAGCCGAACTTGAAAAGCCCAGCAGTCGCTACGCCTGGCACCACTGGCAGTTGCCGATGAACTTAGCTCCCGGCAAACACACGATCTTGTGCCGAGCCATTGACGCCTGGGGCCGTAGCCAGCCGCTTGATTCAACCGCCGACTGGAATCCCGCTGGTTACTGCTGGCGCGGCGTCGACGCGGTCACGGTGACGGCCACGTGACGCGAAGGCTGCGAACGTGCGACTGGTTCAGTATCCATCACGAGGCGCATGATGAACAATCATTTCATGCAGCGATCCATCGGTCTACTTGGCTTTCAAACGCAACTGTACCGCACGCGACTCGCCTTTCTTGGCGGGTAATCGCACGGCGTGCCGAATGATCCATTTGCGAGCGCTGGATTGAGCATGAGACGACTGCTTGCGGCTCACCTCGTTTAGCCACCGCTCGCAAATGTCGTAGGCCATGTCAGGATGATCCTTCAAAATGTCGGCCAGATGATTGGCGACCGAACGGCGCACGTAAAGTTGCGGATCATCTTTGAGCGCTTCGAGTAGCGGTAGCGTCAGCTGCGGCTGTTGCTGAACCGCCTTGAGCCGCATCGCCCAGGGGAGCCGGGGACGAGTCCCTTCGCTGACGAGTCGTCTCACGTGGGGATTCGCATCCTGCGTCCAACCAGCGAGCAGTTCGAGTGACTCGTCGGGATACTTGACAATGAACGGGCGAATGCTGAACTCGGCGGTGAAGCGTTTGGTAAGCTCGTAATTCGCCGCCATGCCTTGCTTGAAATCGTCAATGCCGCGTTCGCTGATCAGATGAGCGTGCGGCAGGTAAAAGAACGGCGCGAGGCCGTTGCCGTCGGTCTTGCTCAATTCCGGACCAAATGCTGCCAGGAGAACGCGGCTCGCGGCGCGAAACGTCGGCGGTAGCTGCTCGGCTAGCGCGAGACCAATGTGCCGACCACGCTCGTTGAGTTCTAACGCTTCAAGTCCCCGTGAGGCAGCGCGAACAAAAGCCCGGGCGTCGAACTTGGGCGACACGCTCGCGAACGACTCGCCGATCAAGCGAATCACGTCGAGCCCGAGCACCTCTTTGAGTGGCACCCCGGCCATGATCGACCGTGGAGCGACGAACCGCTCGGCCGGATGCGGCGTCGTGGGTGGTGACATCGGATTTATTCCTCGAACTGTCGCCGAACTTCAGCAATGAACGACTCTCGATCTTGAGCGATCCGTCGCAAGACCTTCGGCGGGGCCGCGGTCTTCTCATAGCGTGCAGCCCACACGATCATCTCCAAAATGGCGGGGAGCAAGTCCAGCCCCTTGGCCGTGGGTCGATAGCTGATCACGCGGGCATCGTCCGGCGATTTGCGTCCCTCGATGATCCCTTCGAGCTGCAATTTCTTGAGCCGATCCGCGAGGATATTCGTCGCGATCCCCTCATCGCTCGCTTGAAACTCGCGAAACGTACTGCACTGCTTGAACAGCAGATCGCGCAAGATCAACAGCGTCCAGCGATCGCCAAAGATTTCC
>JAEUIL010000006.1 GCA_016794255.1 Planctomycetaceae bacterium
CACGTTCTGCCACGGCTTCGGCAAGCATCGCCCGAGAAACCCGATAGAGAGTTACGACGGTTTATCCAATGCCCGTTGGATGGGGTCGCCGGAGTACGCGAGAAGCCTAGACTTTCTTAGAGTCCCGAGCGACACGATCCATCTTGGGGTTGCACGCGGATCGAAGCCACCGAGGAAGTTATGAACCGCACCCAGCCGAACTTTGATGTAGAAGTCTTCTTCGATGGTGGCTGTCCCCTGTGTCGGCGCGAGATTGACATGCTGCGTCGTTGGGACCGGCAGAAGAAGATTCGCTTTACCGACATCGAGTCGGGCGAAGTCAACTTCGACGCGCTGGGCAAAACCTACCACGAGTTCATGGCCGAGATTCAAGGACGATTGCCCGATGGCACGTGGATCAAAGGGGTCGAAGTGTTCCGTCGCCTGTATGCCGCCGTCGGCTTCGGCCCGCTGGTGGCGATCTCACGATTGCCGGTGATCTCGCAGCTTCTTTCGGCCGGCTATTGGCTCTTCGCCAAGAATCGCTTGCGACTGACGGGCCGATGCAATGCCGAGACATGCGCCGTGAAGCCGGCCCCACGTGCCTAATCGCGCTGCGCGTCCCTGCGACAAGCGGCTGATTCTTGAGTGCTCCCGAGCAATACGCATAAGCGGCCGTGGATTGGCGCACCACTTGCTTCCTTGGGTAATCCGTGTGCTTCGCACCGAGTTCGGCTCGTAACTGCCTGCAAATCCAGCACTTGATGCGTGATGCGGCAGCAGATGAGCCGGCCGCCTCGATTCGACGCACGCCACGCATCCATCGGTCGCAGGAGAGCCAACGCCATGTCCATTGCTTCGCTCGATTTCCAAGTCGGCAGGAACCATCCACTCACCCAGTACGACACCGAGGGGTTTTACGATGAGATGTTCGATGAGTCGGGCCGCCCACGACCTCGGGCGGAGTTGCTTGCGAGACGGTTGGCGAGTTTGTCAGAAGGGGAACTGCAACGGCGGCAAAAGTCGGCCGATGTCGCACTGCTCAACATGGGCATCACCTTCGCCGTGTATGGGCATCAAGCCGGCACCGAAAAGATCTGGCCCTTCGACTTGATCCCGCGGATTATCGAGGCCCACGAATGGTTCCGCATCGAGGCGGGCCTCAAGCAACGCATTCGCGCGTTGAACATGTTCATCGACGATCTGTATCACGAGCAGAAGATCGTCAAGGATGGCGTGTTTCCCGAGTACATGATGCAGTCAAGCAAGTGCTTCCTCGGGCGTTGTGCCGGGCTCAAGCCGCCGCAGGGAGTGTGGTGTCATATCACCGGCACCGATCTGGTCCGTGACAATGACGGCCAAATCTATGTGCTCGAAGACAATCTGCGCTGTCCGTCGGGTGTGTCGTACGTGCTCGAGAATCGCGAGGTGATGAAGCGGACGTTTCCGCAGGTGTTCGATGGTCTCTCGATCATGCCGGTCGAGGATTATCCCGAGCAGTTGCTGAAGATGCTGCAATACATCGCTCCGTCGTCGGCGCGCGACCCGAATGTCGTCGTGCTCACCCCGGGCATCTATAACTCGGCCTATTTCGAGCACTGCTTCCTGGCGCAGCAAATGGGCGCCGAACTGGTCCAGGGTTCGGACCTGGTCGTGTCCGACGGCTTCTGCCACATGCGCACCACGACCGGCCTGCGCCGCGTCGATGTGATTTACCGCCGGATCGACGACGACTTCTTGGACCCGCTCTGCTTCCGACCCGACTCGGCGTTGGGCGTGCCGGGCTTGATGGATGTTTATCGCGCCGGACGCGTCGCTCTGGCCAATGCGCCAGGCACGGGCATCGCTGACGACAAGGCCGTGTATGCCTTCGTGCCGCAGATCATCAAGTACTACCTCGGCGAGGATATCCTGCTGCCGAATGTGCCGACATTCATCTGCGCCGACGAGAAACAACGTGAGCACGTGCTTGCCAACTTGGACAAGCTCGTCGTCAAGCCGACGAATGAGTCGGGCGGGTACGGCATCCTGCTGGGACCACGTGCCAGCCGCGAGCAACTCGACCATTACCGCGATTTGATTCGCACGAATCCACGCAACTACGTGGCGCAACCGATGTTGTCGCTGTCGCGCGTCCCCACGCTGTGCGACGACCATCTCGAAGGCCGCCACGTCGATCTGCGGCCGTACATTCTGTTCGGAGAGGATATCTACGTGCTGCCGGGCGGTTTGACCCGCGTGGCACTGGTGAAAGGCTCGTTGGTTGTGAATTCGTCGCAAGGCGGCGGCAGCAAAGACACCTGGGTGCTCAAGCCCGGGAGTCCTATGCCCGCGCCGCACTATGTCGCTCCGCACACGCTGCAATGAAGCGACCGGTGAACTTTGCCCGCCATTGACGATGACATTACCTCTATGAACCTACGGTTGCTCGCATGTTAAGCCGTGTTGCCGATTCAATCTTGTGGATGAGCCGCTATGTCGAACGGGCCGAAAATGTCGCGCGGTTCATCGACGTGAACCTGAACATGTCGCTCGACTTGGGTCCCGACATGGCCAACCAATGGGCTCCGCTGGTCTCGACCACCGGTGATCACGTTCCATTCACCGAGCGTTACGGCCTAGCGACTCAAGAGAGCGTGATTCAGTTTCTCACGTTCGATGAGCAGAATCCCAACTCGATTCTGTCGTGCTTGGCAGCCGCGCGGGAAAATGCCCGCACGGTGCGCGAGATGCTCAGCTCGCAGATGTGGGAAGAACTCAACAAGTTTTACCTCACCGTTCGCGATGCTTCGCGCAATACCGTGGCGGTTCATGACTCGCCGTTCGAGTTTTTCGAGCGGATCAAGCACTCGGCGTATGTGCTTGAAGGAGTGACCGAGGCGACGATGTCGCATGGCGAGGCGTGGCACTTTCGCCGCTTAGGGCGGATGCTCGAACGGGCCGACAAGACCTCGCGGATCCTCGACGTGAAGTATTTTTTGCTCTTGCCCAGTGCGCAAGATATCGGCACGCCGATGGACTCGTTGCAATGGGCGTCGTTGCTCAAGAGCGCGAGCGCGCTCGAAATGTATCGTCAAACGCATGGTCGAATCACGCCGGAGAACGTCGCGGGCTTCTTGATTCTCGATCCCGATTTTCCCCGTGCCATG
>JAEUIL010000011.1 GCA_016794255.1 Planctomycetaceae bacterium
CTAATCCGACGCCAAAGAACTGCTGCCACAATCGATTCGCCTGGACACGCGCCGTCAACGGCTGCTCGGGCGACATCAACCACCGGGCCAAATCCAGCCGCGTCGCTCGCGCGCTCGCCGCTGACTTCTTGAGCGGCGGCAGAAACGCAGGCGTGGCGGGCTCGACTTTGTTGCCCGGCTTGTCGTACTGCCCGCGCATCATCACGAACGCATCGCGCGGCTTGGGCAGATCACGGAAGATCATCGTGCCGTCGATCGCGTAGTCGATAATCGAGTGTTCGGCCCGTGCGATTTCCCACGCCGCTCGCTTCGCGGCCAGCTCGTCGTTCTGCGGCTGAGCGAAGTACGCCAGATAGAACTGCCGCAGTTTCTCGATCAACTCCGGCTTGTGATCTTTGGCCTTCTGTGGCCCTGCGGTGAGAACGGTTTGCAACTCGACCGGCACATCGCTGGGTGATTTCGCGCCGATCCCTTTCCACCACACGTCAAACGACGCGAGCGGATCGGTGGTCGGAACGCTCTTACCGTTCACGCTCGGAGCATCCCAATAGGCCACGCCACCCATCTGTTGCAACGTGATGCCCGAGATCTTTTGACCCGGCTTGAGACCACATTCGTCGGCACTGAACCGGATCTGATGCCATTCGCCCGCCTTGGGCACGTCGCCGCGATGCAGCGTCGGCGGTCCCCCGGCCCGAGCGGTGAGCGCGTCGGCATCGCCCCACACGAGTCGCTGTTTCGCGCCGGCGATGGTTACCGCGATCACCTTCGAGACGTACTGCGGATCGATCCGGACATGCACTTCAAACTGGCCATCCTCCGGGACCACCGGCGCGGTCAGCGACAACGTCACGATGTCTTCGTAGAAGTAAGAACTCCTTTGCCGCAACACACGTCGACCCGAGGGGGCACCGAACTCGGGATCGGCGACCCAATCGGGAGCATTGCGAGTCGTGTTCTTCTCGGTCGCGCCCAACGGCATGACCTCGTCGAACAACACGCGCCGCACGGGACGGCGTTCGGCACTCGATTTCATCTCGGCCGGATCGACGTAGTCCACTTTCTCTGCGAGTTGAGCTAGTTCCTTATGCGTGGTTTGTTCGCGCTGCTGCGCGGCGGCGAGCCGTTTGCGTTCAGCATCCTCGGGCAACTTCTCGAACGGCGCGGTGTTGCTAATGTTGCCGTCCATCGCCGGATCGGCCGAGCTGTTGAAGAACGCATACAGCGAATAAAAATCCTTCATCGTCAACGGGTCGTACTTGTGGTCGTGACAGACCGCACAGCCGCCGGTGAGCCCGAGCCACGTTTCAAGCGTCGTGCTCGCCCGATCCACTGCATAACGATACACAAACTCTTCGGCGATCGAGCCCCCTTCGCTCGTCGTGACGTTGCAACGATTGAAGCCCGTCGCGACCAACTGCTCGGGCGTCGGATTCGGCAGTTGATCGCCAGCCAATTGCCAGATCGAGAATTGATCGAAGGGCAAGTTGCGATTGAACGCTGCGATGACCCAATCGCGATAGGCGTACATGTGTCGTTCGTTGTCGAGATGCAAGCCGTGCGTGTCGGCATATCGAGCCACATCGAGCCAGTGGCGAGCCATCTCCTCGCCGAAACGTTCGCTGTTCAAGTAGCGGTCGACCATTTGCTCGTAAGCGTCGGCCGACTTGTCGTTCAAGAACTGTTCGAGTTCTTTGAGCGACGGCGGCAGCCCCGTGAGCGCAAACGCCACGCGCCGAATGAGCGTGGCACGATCGGCCTCGGGCGTGGGCTTAAGTCCTTCACGCTCCAAACGAGCCAACACGAAACGATCGATCGGGTTGCGCACCCAGCGGGCATCGGCGACTTGCTCGTCGGCCGGTTTCACGAGCGGCTCGAAGGACCAGTGCTTCTGATACGACGCCCCCTCGGCAATCCAGCGACGCAACGTTTGCCGCTGCTCGTCGGTCAGCTGCTTGTGCGAGTTCGGCGGCGGCATCATTTCGTCGGGATCTTTCGAGATGATCCGCTTCCACACTTCACTTTCGTCCGGCGAGCCCGGCTTGATCGCCACGCTGCCGTCGCGCGCTGCCGTGGCACCTTCGAGCACGTCGAGGCGTAGATCGCCCTGCCGCTTCTTGGCATCAAAGCCATGGCAGGCGAAACAGTTCTCGGACAAGATCGGACGAATGTCGCGGTTGAACGACAACTTGCCCGTCTCGGCCGCCACCGCGAGGTCGGCAAACAAGGTCAGAACCACAATCGGCAGCAGTGCCGGAATCTTGAACGAGTAACGACTCATGGAATCGCAACCAGGGATGGCGAATGATAAACGTCGCGCAACACGACAGGTGGGGCAGGCCCCCTATCATAGCCAGAGCCAGCCCCTTGAGCCAAGCATGGCACCGCGTCGGTAGTGATACCGTTTGTTGATGTGTGCCATGTCCACGTCTTCGTGGACATGCGTTTTCACGGGGAAACATGCCCACGCGGACGTGGGCATGGCACACGATTCTGTCAAAAGGCATCACCACCTCCGCGTCGACACACGGCCACGCTTTGATTCAACGCAATGGGAGCGGTCGGCTTCGCGGACTCACCCCACCCGGCCGTGCGAAGGAGCGATCCAGGGTAGAAACGTTGAGCCATGTCTGCGACAATAAGAAATCCTGCCCACCTCCCGCCTTGGAGCCGGTTTTATGCTCAAGTTGCGACGCCGGATCGTCTGGCACATGTGCTGCACCGCCCCACTCGCGCTGCTGCTCGCGTCTTCGCTCGCTCAGGCTCAAGTTTCGCCAGTCAAGAGCCCGGTCGCTCCACAGGAATCGCTCCGGCATTTCGTGCTCCCCCCAGGTTTGAAGATCGAACTAGTCGCGTCGGAACCGCAGATCGTCGATCCCGTGGCGTGTCGCTTCGATGAGGATGGCCGGCTGTGGGTCGTCGAGATGCGCGACTATCCGCATCCCCCCGCGCCCGGCGAACCGGCCAAGTCGCGGATAAAGGTACTCGAAGATCGCGACGGCAACGGCCATTTCGAGACGGTGCATTTGTTCGCCGACGAACTGCTGTTTGCCACCGGCGTGCAACCTTGGAACAGCGGCGTGATCGCCACGGTCTCGGGCCAGGTCATCTTCTTAAAAGACACCGACGGCGACTTCAAAGCCGACCTGCGTGAGGTGTGGTTCACCGGCTTCGCGGAAGAAAACCCGCAGCTACGCGTGAATCATCCGCGCTTCGCGCTCGACAATCAAATCTATGTCGCCAGCGGCCTGCGCGGCGGCGCTGTGGTCTCGCCGCGGAACAAGGAATTGAAGCCGATCGACCTGCGCAGTCGTGATCTGCGGTTCGATCCGCGCGGCGTGAACGCCGAGAGCATCGCGGGTAACGGTCAGTTCGGGGTCACGTTCGACGACTGGGGCAATCGTTTCTTGTGCAGCAATCGCCATCCCTGCATGCACGCCGTGTTCGATGACCGTGCGCTGTCACGCAATCCGCTCGTGGCGATTCCGGCCGTGACGCACGATGTCGCCGCCTCGGGCGAGCTGTCACACGTTTATCCGCTCGTGAACGCTTGGACGACTTCGAACCTTCACTCGGGCCAATTCACCGCGGCGTGTGGAGTCGACATCTATCGAGGCGATGCGCTGCCGGCCGACTATTATGGCAATGTCTTCACTTGCGAGCCGACCGGATCGCTCGTGCATCGTGAGATCATCGCGACAGCCGGGGGCTCGTTTCAAGGTCGCTCGCCGCATGAACAGAGCGAATTCCTGGCCTCACGTGACAGTTGGTTTCGGCCGGTGAATATCGAGGGTGGACCCGACGGCGCGTTGTACGTGGTCGACATGTATCGCGCGGTGATCGAGCATCCGCAGTTCATGCCGCCAGAACTCAAGGATCGCCCGGACCTGCTGCTCGGCACCGATCGCGGGCGCATCTATCGCATCGTTCCTGACGGGTTCGAGCGACCGAATTTCCAGCCCGAGTTGTCGAAAGTCGCCACGAAGCATTTGTTCAAGTTGCTCGACAATGACGGCGCGTGGTGGCGTGAAACCGTGGCGCGGCTGTTGTATCAACGGCAAGACAAAGAGGCCGCCCCGGGCTTGGTCGCGATCTGGAACGACAGCGGTTTGACGCAAGCGCGCGTGCAGGCACTTTGGTCGCTGCGGGGCCTCGGCGAGTTGCAGCCCGAGTATGTTCGCGCGGCGATTGTCGATCCCGACCCGCGTGTGCGTGAACAAGGCGTCATCCTGGCGGTGCTCGACAATCAACTTGACGAAGCGAACGCGCGGCAGATATTGGCTCTCGCCGGTGACACCGACAGCCGTGTGCGGTTTCAAGCCGCCCTTGCCATCGGCGCATTCACCCCGAGCGCCGGAATCAACGAGACCGAGACCGACAGCGCTATGGCCAAGATCGCGCTCACCGGCGCTGACGACATCTGGACGCGCCGCGCCGTGTTGACCAGCGTGGGAACTCGACCGGCATTTGTACTGACGCGAGTGTTAGCAACGTTGACCGGTGCCTTCGGTGATGGCGAGCAAGCGTTAATACAAGAACTCGCCGCGAATGTCGGCGCACGCAAGCAAGTTGACGAACTGGCGAGCGTATCGGCGGCTCTGGAAAAGCTGCCCAAGGGTGGCTTGGCCGATCGCGCGCGCTTGGCGGCGGTCGTTGGCTTTTCACAAGGCATGCGCGGCCAAGGTGCCCTGCTCGGCGATTTCATTCGCCAACAAGCCGCGACGCATCCGCAGCTCGCCGCACAATCGCAAGCTTGGTTTCAACAAGCGAGCGAGGTCGCCGCCAACGCCGAGGCCACGGCTGCGGCTCGCGTGGCTGCTTGCGAGTTGCTGGGTTTTGCAGGCTACGAAGTCGCAGGCCCCACGCTCACCAAGTTGGTCGAGACCGGCGATCCCCAGGAAGTGCGTCTCCGCGCGATTGCCTCGCTCGCCGGCTATCGCGATCCGACGATCACGAAGCTGCTCGTATCGCAGCTCAATTCACAATCACCGGCCGCGCGCGGAGCGATGCTTGACGCGCTGTTGAGTCAGACCGAGCGCATTAACGCGCTGCTCGACGAGATCGCCGCGGGACGCATGAAGCCGACCGCCATCGACACCGCCCGGGCTCAGCGGTTACTGAAATATCGCGACCCTAAAGTCGTGGCCCGAGTCACCGAGGTGCTGGCGAGTGCGTTGCCAGCGGACCGGACGAAGGCACTCGACACGTATCGAAGTTGCTTGACGATGAAGGCCGATCCGGCTCGGGGGCGCGAGGTGTTCAAGAAGAACTGCGGTGTCTGTCATAAGATCGGCGATGTGGGCGTGGATGTGGGCCCGAGCATCGGCGATACGCGGACCAAGACTCCCGAGCAGCTGCTGACCGACATCCTGATGCCGAATCGCGCGATCGACAACAACTTTATGAGTTACACCGTCGTCACCACCGATGGCATCACCCACACGGGAATCATCACGGCCGAGACGTCGAACTCGATCACGCTCAAACTGCAGGAAGCTAAGCTGCTGCCTCTGTTGCGTACGAACATCGACGTGTTGCAGTCGAATGGCGTGTCGCTGATGCCCGAGGGTTTGGAGAAGAACGTGCCACCGCAGGACATGGCCGACGTGATCGCGTTTCTGAAGAACTGGCGGTATCTCGACGGCTGTGTGCCGTTGGGAAGTGGCACCGGGAAGTAAGGTAAGTGACTATGTTGAGACAGCGAATGGTCGCGTGGTGTCTCGTGGCGATTGCCGCGACGTCGCCCTTGCTCGCGGCGGAAGTGAAACCGTCGCCCGAACAGATCGAGTTTTTCGAGAAAAGCGTGCGGCCGGTGTTGCTCAATCGCTGTGCCAAGTGCCACGGCGAGAAGAAGGTCGAAGCGGGTTTGAAGCTCGACTCGAAAGCCGGCCTCGCCCATGGCATCGAAGGGGCACCCGTTGTATCGCCCGGCAATGTCGACGGCAGCATGCTCATCAAAGTCGTGCGATACGACGGCGACACGCAAATGCCCCCCGAGGGCAAGATTCCCGCCGCAGAAGTTGCCGCGCTCGAACGTTGGGTCAAAGAAGGAGCGTATTGGCCGGGCGATGAAGTCACGAAGCCGTCAGCAGCGCCGTCTCAAGATTGGCCGGCTCGCTTTGCCGCGGCCCGAGCGTCTCACTGGGCCTTTCAACCGGTGAAGAAGCCGTCGTTGCCCGAGGTCAAGAATCGCGACTGGTGCCAGACGCCCATCGACTACTTCATTCTCGCCAAGCTCGAAGCTGCCGGGCTCAGACCCGCGCCGCCCGCTGCTCCGCGCACACTGTTGCGTCGGTTGTACTACGATCTCGTCGGGCTACCGCCGACGGTGGAAGCGGTTGAGGAATGGGAAGAAGAGCTGAAAGCTGAAAGCAGAAAGCTGACAGACAACGCCACCATTCGCGACAGCGCAGCTTTCAGCTCTCAGCTTTCAGCTTTTGACCTTCAGCTTTCAGCTTTACTTGCGTCTCCTCACTACGGCGAACGCTGGGGTCGCCACTGGCTCGACATCGCCCGCTATGCCGATACCAAAGGCTACGCGTTCACCCAAGATCGCCGCTTTCCGTACGCTTATACGTATCGTGACTACGTCGTCCGGGCGTTCAACGAGGACCTGCCGTTCAATCAGTTTGTGGTCGAACAGTTGGCGGCCGATTTGTTGCCAGCACGCGAGGACAATCGGCATCTGGCCGCGTTGGGGTTTCTCACGGTCGGACGGCGGATTGGCGTCGACGACGACATTGATGACCGCATCGATCTCGTCGGTCGCGGCTTGCTGGGACTGTCGGTCGGTTGCGCTCGCTGTCACGATCACAAGTACGACGCGATCCCGGCCGAGGATTACTATTCGCTTTATGGCGTGTTTCGCAGTTCGATGGAACCTTCCGAGCTACCGCTGCTGGGCAAACCCGAGCAGACCGGCGAGTACCTGGCGTTCAAGTTGGAACTCGACAAGCGGCAAGCCGAGTATGATCGCGCCCGGGGGCAAGAGGCCGAGAAGCTCGGTGTGCAGCTGCGAACGCATGTCGGCGACTTTTTGGCAGCTGTGATTGTCGACGCGCGGGGGAAATCCAATCTGCCGGCGTATGCATATGCCGTCGCCGAGCCGCGAGCGCCGGTGATGCGTCATTGGAAAGAATACTTGAAGCACTCGCTGAATCAGCCCCACGCAGTGTTCAGCATTTGGCATCGCTTCATGAAGCTGCCAACCGATACGTTTGCCGTTGAGGCCGACAAGCTGGTGGCAACGTTGCGGAACAACGAAGCTGACCCGAAGTTGCCGGTCAATGGGAGATTGCGGCAAGCGTTGCTGAAGAACCCGCCGGCGCAGCCGCTCGACGTGGCGCGTTTGTACGACGAACTGTTCGAACAAGTCCGTCAAGACTGGACCTCGACTCTCGACAAAGCGAAGCAGTCGCAGCAACCTGCCCCGACGCGGCTCGATGATCCCGCCGCAGAAGAGCTTCGCGAAGTGTTGTTCGGTTCCGCGAGTCCCGCGATCGTGGCACTCGAACAAGTCGAGGGCTTGCAAGACCCCGGCATGCGCATTCGCTTGACGAATGTGAAGAAAAAGGTCGACGAGTGGCTGGCCACATCGCCCGGTGCACCGGCACGAGCGATGGTCATGAACGATGCCGACAAGCCATTCAATCCTGTCGTATATCTGCGCGGCAATCCGGGGTTGCGCGGCAAGGCGGTTCCACGTCAGTTTATCGGACTGGCCACCTCGGGCGAACGCAAACCTTTTCCGCACGGTAGCGGCCGACTCGATTTGGCCCAAGCGATTGCTGACCCCCAGAATCCGCTGACGGCCCGAGTGATCGTCAATCGCGTGTGGCAGCACCACTTTGGCCAAGGCCTGGTTCGCACGCCGAGCGATTTCGGCATCCGCGGTGAACCGCCGACGCATCCCGAGTTGCTCGATTACCTCGCGGCGTGGTTCATGGAGCACGATTGGAGCATCAAGCAGTTGCAACGTTTGATTGTGAGTTCGAGCGTGTGGCAAACGGAAAGCCGAAAGCTGAAAGACGAAAGCAGCGCACCCGCGACAGCGCAGCTCTCAGCTCTCAGTTCTCAGCTTTCCACCGTCGATCCCGACAATCGGTTGCTCGCGCACATGAATCGTCGCCGACTCGAGTTCGAGCCACTGCGCGACTCGATGCTGGTGGCGGCGGGGCGACTTGAGACGCAGTTGGGTGGCCGCCCGGTCGATTTGACGAAACCGCCATTCACATCGCGGCGGACGATTTACGGCTATATCGATCGGCAGGACCTGCCCGACATCTTTCGCACGTTCGACTTTGCGAGTCCCGACGTGAGCACCGAGCAGCGTCCGAATACCACGGTTCCGCAACAGGCGCTGTTTGCGATGAACGCGCCGTTCGTGATCGAACAAGCCCGGCAGATCGCGCGGCGCGTGGAGGCGACGAGTATCGGCGACGATCCGGTCGCGCGCATTCGCCAGCTGTATCGCTACGTATTGAGCCGCAACCCCGACCAGACCGAGGTCGAGTTAGCGCGGCGGTTTGTCTCGCAACCGTTGTTGGAGCCGACACCGGTGTGGCAGTACGGCTACGGGTTCTACGAGGCCGATGCGAAGCAGGTGCAGTTCACGCCCTTCAAGCATTTCACCGGTAAAGTCTGGCAAGTGAGCGAGAAGCTGCCCGACGGTAAACTGGGTTACGTCAGTCTGCGCGAAGCCGGCGGTCATCCCGGCCGAAATCCCGATGTGAACGCAGTCTTGCGCTGGACGTCGCCCACAGATGGTGAAGTGATCGTCGAAGGGCTGCTCGCACACGACACCGACATGGGCGACGGCGTGCGAGCCCGGGCAGTGCATCAAGGTCGCGTATTGGGCGAATGGATGGTCAAGAACAGCAAGACCCCGGCCCATACGCAACCACTATCCGTGCGCCAAGGCGACGTGATCGATCTGATCGTCGACTGCCGCGAGAGCACCGCGCACGACAGCTACACCTGGAAACCGACCATTCGGCAAACGCAAGGCGGAAATCACGTCTGGATCGCCGAGAAAGAGTTCCATGGGCCAGCGGCAAAAGGCTTGGGCCCCTGGGAAATGTTGGCGCAGGTGTTGCTGCTGACGAATGAAATGGCGTTTGTGGATTAGGGGTTGGTGGTTGGTGGTTAGTGGTTGGTGGTTGGTGGTTGGTGGTTGGAAAACTGAATCGAGTGGATTTATGAGCCGGACGAATTCAACACACATGACTGGCACTCCGCACTCCGCGTTCCACACTCCACATTTGCCCCTCTCACGCCGTGAACTCTTGCGTCGCTCGGGCACGGGCCTCGGCATGCTGGGCCTCGCCGGCTTGTTGGCTGACGAATCGTCGGCGGCTACGGCCAATCCGATGGCGCCCCGCGCTCAGCACTTCCCGGCCAAGGCCAAGCACGTCATTCACCTGTTCATGAACGGCGGCCCGAGCCATGTCGACACGTTCGATCCGAAGCCGATGTTGACCAAGTATCACGGCCAACCGCTCCCCAAGTCGCTCGCCACCGAACGCAAGACCGGCGCGGCGTTTGGCTCGCCGTTCAATTTCAAGAAGTATGGCCAGAGCGGTATCGAAGTCAGCGAGTTGTTCGCGCACACGGCAGAGAGCATCGACGATATCTGTGTCGTTCGGTCGTGCCATGCCGATGTGCCGAACCACGAGCCGTCGCTGATGTTGATGAACTGCGGCGATTCGCGGCTCCCCCGGCCCTGCATGGGCTCGTGGCTCACCTACGGCATGGGGACCGAGAATCAGAACCTGCCCGGGTTCATCGCCATGTGTCCGGGCGGATATCCGACCAAAGGGGCCGAGAACTGGCGCTCGGCGTTTTTGCCCGGCGCTTATCAAGGGACGTACATCGATTCGCAACACACGGCCATCGACCGTTTGATTCAGAACATCAAGAACGACGCGGTCACCCCGGCCGGGCAACGCAATCAGCTCGATCTCTTGCAGCAGCTCAATCGTCGGCAGCTGGAACAAACCGGTGCCGACCCCGCGCTCGAGGCCCGCATTCATTCGTTTGAGCTGGCTTATCGCATGCAGATGGAAGCAAGCGATGCTTTCGATATCAGCAACGAGCCGCAATACATCCGCGAGATGTACGGCGAAGGAACTCAGGCACGCCAAATCCTGATCGCCCGACGGTTGGTCGAGCGCGGCGTGCGCTACGTGCAACTTTGGCACGGCGCGGGCCAACCCTGGGACAATCACGACGAGCTTGAGAAAGGTCATCGCCGGCTGGCGAAGGAATGCGATCAGGCGATCGGCGCGTTGCTCAAGGATCTCAAGCAACGTGGACTGCTGGAGTCGACGTTGATCATTTGGGGGGGCGAGTTTGGTCGGACGCCGACCGTCGAGTTGGCCGCGAGCAACAACGGTGGCAAGGTCAACGGCCGCGATCACAATCACTATGGTTTCACGACCTGGATCGCTGGCGGCGGCGTCAAAGGGGGGACAGTCTACGGCGCGACCGACGATTTCGGCTTCCAAGCGGTCGAGAATCGGGTCCATATCCACGATCTGCACGCGACGCTGCTGCATTTGCTCGGTTTCGACCATCTGAAGCTCACCTATCGCCACGCCGGCCGCGACTTCCGGTTGACCGACGTTCACGGCCATGTCGTGCACGATTTGATCGCCTGAATGCCGCACGCTGGTCACGTTCCCCGCCCCAAAACCGCTCGTGTTTCCCGGCTGGTGAACCGGGCGGTTTTTGCTATGATGGGGGTTCGTTTCGCCGCTTTGGGCGGTTTGTCGCGACGGGGTTATCCTGTCGGAACAAGCATGCGTAGCCCGCCGGCCTTACGTACTCATCCTCAGCTCTCAGCAGGAACTCGTCATGGCACGCAAAGTAGTGAATCGCAAGGAATTGCGTCGGCAAGCCGATGCCGCCGAAGAACGTGAAGAAGAGGAACTCGAAGACGAAGTCGAAGATGCCGATGACGCGGATGACGATGAGTCTGGTGATGACGATGATGATGAGCCCAAAGCCAAGAAGAAAAAGGCTCCGGCCAAGAAGAAGGCACGCACCAAGACCGTTAAGGAAGTGCGTCTCAAGGCTTTCTGGGGCGTGTTCAATCAATCGATGAAGCGCGTCGCGCTGTTCGAGTACAGCGAGAAGAAGGCGGCTCAGAAGAAGGCAGACGAATTGACCACGTCGCAAAAGACGCCGCACTTCATTCAACCGGTGAAGGAAGTCATTTCCTAAGCCGACAGTCAAAAATCTTCCGCGTGGCGAGACCGATGCTCGGCGTCGCTCTCGCCACGGGTGTTTCTGCGAATCGCGATCGTTTTCTGTCCTGTTTCTGTCTGAGCTTCTGGCCGGCCATGACGACACCTACGTTCGACCCCTATCGCGATTGGCTTGGGATCAAAGAAACCAA